>JACJNW010000008.1 GCA_014695195.1 Cyanobacteria bacterium FACHB-DQ100
AGCGATAGTTCTGTTTGCCGTTATGGATTCTGCCATTTTTGACCGTGTGTTTTGGCTCGCAACTGGGACAGGAAAGCATGACAGCGAGAAAAACCTAAACATCGCTTATCATTTTATCCTTACTTGTTTAGGACTACCCGCAATGTTAATTGGAGCGAGTAAGCATTTGAGATCGCGATCGCAACTGCTGTCGTTCTATTTGGCTTAACCTCTGGCGCAGCACTGGCAACAGTGGTAGGTGTCTCGATTGAAGTTCCGGTGATGCTAATGCGGGTCGCAGTCTATAAACGGACAGCAGCCTGATTTCCCCGTGAACCCGAAAAAGCGACCCTGCCCCATCTGCGCTGTGTTGGGTCACGCCGCTAGATATGAGACTTCGATTTTGGCGAATCTCGGTCTAGACGTGGTGTACTACTGTTCAACTCCTTGATTGCAGAATCGTTGAATAGGAGCGCAGGAGATTGCAATTGAGCGAGCGGAGCCTGATTTGTTTTTGTGTTGCTTGCGAGTCGATGCGGACAAACTCGTTGCACATAAGCTAAAGCTTTTGGATAGCGGGTATGGTGGATCGATCTCGCTCCATCGATGCCCCACGCTGCTTCAAAACTCATCCCAGGGACTCCATTCCGTTTTTGAATTCCTAAGCGATCGTAGATATCAATTCGCGTTCCATCCTGGGTGTGCGTTGTTCCATCGCCACAGTAATCGGCACGAATCATCCGTACACAAGCTTGATGATACTCTTTGAGCGATTGCCCTTTGATCGTTTGCCAAGGTCTATAGCCTAAGCGAACACACTTTGCTAATGCACCACTTAGGCAGCTAAACGTGATGCGGTTTTCGTTCCCTTGGTAAGTGCCGCTGCGATCCCAGGTTCCTCGAAGTGCAATTGCTTTCGCCGCAAAGTGATCCGTGGCTCGACAGTAGTTTTGCCAAGCCTGGTTTTTGGTTTGATAGAACACGGTGTAAAGGTAAGTTTCTTGCTGTGGATCTTGCGGATCGAGTTCAATACTGCGAATTTGAAACTTCAAGCGATGTCCTTGGGCATCGAAGCCAACGATCGTAGTTCCCGGTGCTAGAGCACTGATCGCGGTGGCAGAACTCGGTTGAGATTTAGCAAAATTAACAATGCTAATATTAATCGCGATCGACAGGCAAAATAGAGAGCTAAACCAAGATTGTTGCATAAGCTAGGATTGCGTAAAGCGATTCAGCAGCCCATGCCTCGAATAAATCAAGACACGGGCTTAAGTCATGAGTGACAAGTCTCAAGCAGATCGCTTGAAACTGAAAACTAGAGATTATTCAATTGAAGAGACGACTGAGCCCGATCGACGGTAGAACCATCCAATGATGTGCCGTTTAGGTTAGATCCATCCAAGTTTGAACTAGAAGGCTCGTCAGATTGAAGAGACAGTTGGGTGTGATCGACGGTAGAACCATCCAATGATGTGCCGTTTAGGTTAGATCCATCCAAGTTTGAACTAGAAGGCTCGTCAGATTGAAGAGACGGTTGGGTATGATCGACGGTAGAACCATCCAGTGATGTGCCATTTTGGGTGAGTCCGGCTTTTGCGATCGATGCAAAAGACAAAACACCCAGAGTTGTCAGGATAGCAACAGTGCAGAATTGACGCTTCATAATTGTCCTCTTGTTGTGGTCATAAAGTTGAGATTTAGCGAAGCTTGAATGTAAGCTGTTCGCTTGATGTTTCTCAAGATAGAGAATAATCGGGGAGAACTAGAGGAGAAAAACTAATTTATGCCTGCTCGATTGTTGCGTTCTTGTAAGAATGCTTTAAGACGCGGGATGAATTACCTTACAATCGCTTTACGGCTAGGTGAGCGATAGATATGAGGGTTCTAGTAGTTGAAGATGATTTGATCGTGACAGACGCGATTGCACGATCGCTGAGTGAACACCATTACGCAGTAGACACAGCAGAGGACGGCGCGATTGGGTGGGAATGCGTTGAGAGCACAACTTATGACCTGATCCTGATTGATGTGGGATTGCCTAAATTGGATGGGATCACGCTCTGCCAGAGAATTCGCGATCGCGGTTGTGGAACCCCAATCTTATTGATGACCGCCAAAGATGACAGCACCTATCGGATTCGAGGCTTAGATTCAGGGGCAGATGACTATTTAGCAAAGCCATTCGACTTGGGAGAGCTTCAAGCCCGAGTTAGAGCCTTGTTGAGACGGGGAACGGTAGCAGCAAGCCCAGTTTTGACCATTGGAAAATTACAGCTCGATCCGCGATCGTGCCAAGTCACCTATGCTGAGAAACTACTGCCGCTGACACCGAAAGAGTATAGTTTGCTCGAATTGTTTCTACGCCATCCTAGTCGCGTTTTTAGCTGTGGAGACATTATCGAGCATCTTTGGACGTTTGACGATCCACCCCAGGAAGAGAGCGTCAAATCCCACATCAAAGGATTGCGGCAGAAGCTAAAAGCAGGCGGTGCAGTCGATTGGATTGAGAACGTGTATGGGTTAGGATATCGATTGCGCGAAGGCATTGAAGCCAATCAGGAACAATCCGCACAGTCCTATGACAATCAGGTTGCACAGCTTTGGGAGCAGTATCGTGGGTTAATGGCAGAACGATTTGCGGTGCTGCAACAATCGGCCCATACTTACCCCTTACCAATTGAACTGCGAGAAGCAGCAGAACGCGCTGCTCATAAATTAGCGGGGGTTTTAGGGATGTTCGATCGAGATGAAGGAACACAGATTGCTCGACAGCTTGAAAAACAGTTTGAAGGACAAGCCGAATTACCAGCGGAAGAAGTGCGATCGCTGGTTCGACGCTTGGGTGATATTCTGAATCTTTCGGCTCCGGTCGAAACGAGTGGAAGCCCCCTAAATCTTCCAAAAATAGATGAGTTTGAATCTGAAGTCCCCCGCGATGGGAAAGATTCTAAATCATCTCTCCGCTCTTGGACGGTTCTGGCAGTCGATGATGATCCGATCGTTCTTGCCACCTTGAAACAGCTTCTTGAACCTTGGGGAATGTGCTTAACAGGAATCGATAATCCACTGCAATTTTGGACGGTTTTATCAGCGATCAATCCCGATCTGCTGATTCTGGATGTCGAAATGCCGCAGATGAATGGGGTTGCACTTTGTCAGGCGATTCGAGCAAATCCAGCTTGGCAAAGTTTACCGATCGTCTTTCTCACTGCTCATCAAGATACTGCAACCGTTCAACAAATCTTTGCAGCCGGAGCCGATGACTATGTTGTCAAACCGATTGTTGGGCAAGAATTACTTTCACGGCTCACCCAACGGTTAGAACGATTGCGCCTGCTACAAACACTGAGCACCAAAGATTCGATTACCGGACTGGCAAATCAGTTTTATTCGAGTCAAGCGATCGAAGCTCAATTCCGCAACCATCAAACAACTTACCTTGCAATTCTCTACATTCCCATGCTAAGACAAATCAACATTCAGCAGGGACACACGATTGGAAATCAGATTCTCAAGCAAACTGGGCAATGCTTGCAAGCTAGTTTTTGTAACGGCGAAATTCTCGGCTATTGGAGAAACGGTGAATTTATAATTGCCAGTTCTCAAACCACAAAAGCAAAGTTTCATGAGCAGTTATCAGAAGTCATCGCAATGCTGCAACGACAACCGTTTGAAGCTCCGAATCTGATTTATCGTTCTGCCGTAGTGAACTATCCAACCGATGGACTCACGCTACGATCGCTCTATCAAACTGCAAGTCTCTGCTTAGAAGGATCAATTCATGAGTGAAGCACTAACCCCTCAAGCTCAACACCTGCAACGTGAAGACTTAATTACGGTTTTAGAAACCGCTGTGGATTTAATTGGTATTGCTGACGCAACAGGACGCACTCTCTATTTCAACCAGGCTGCACGTCGAGTATTAGGATTTGGGGATACCGAAGACTTATCGCAAAAAACTATTTCAGAATATCATCCGCCCGAAGTCGCTAAAGTTTTGTTGGAAGAAGCTTTTCCGATCGCGCTTCGAGACGGAATCTGGGCTGGAGAAACAGTTCTTCTCACACGAGATCAACGAGAAATTTCAGCTTCTCAAATCATTGTCACGCACAAAAATCCAGATGGATCGCTCAAATTTGTCTCCACGATTTTGCGAGATATCACCGAGCAGAAAGCCATTGAAGAACAACTGCGTCGTAGTAATGCTCTACTGAAAGCACAACAAGAAGCGTCGATCGATGGCATCTTGGTGGCAGATGAACATCGCAATATCGTGGACTACAATCAAAAGTTTTGCGAAATCTGGCGACTGCCTCAGATTTTACCAACTCAAAATTCTCGGCGGGTTGCCGAAATGGTTGCAAATCAGCTTGAAGACTCAGACGCTTTTTTAGCACGCATCGAAGCGCTTTATCAAAACTTAGACGAAGTTCTTTACGATGAGCTTTCGTTGAAAGATGGGCGGACGATCGAACGTCACAGCAAAGCTGTCAAATCTTCTACTGGCGAGTACTATGGACGCATTACATTCTTTCGAGATATTAGCGATCGCAAACAAACCGAAGCGGCTTTGCAACGCAGCGAACAACACTTTCGCAACATTGTAGAAAACGCAAATGATATTTTATTTGTCAATACACCAGAGGGAATTTTTAGCTACGTTTCGCCAAACGTCATCAACGTCATGGGCTACTTGCCCGAAGAAATGATTGGGAAACCATTCCCTCAATTTCTGCATCCTGACGATGCTGAACTGTGTTTTAAGCTGAACCAACAGATGGTCGAGACCCGTGAACCGCAAGCCGGGATTGAATGTCGATCTCTTTACAAAGACGGCAGTTACCGATGGCAAGTCGTCAACGTTGCACCGACTCTTGGAGTGGACGGAGAATTACAAATCATTGGCGTAGCGCGAGACATTCACGATCGTAAATTAACTGAAGAAGCCTTGCGTCTGAGTGAAGCGCGATATCGGGCTTTTGTGACGGCAACGGCTCAAGCTGTTTGGATGACCAACGCGGTCGGAGAAGTGGTCGAAGATATTCCGCTTTGGTGTGCGTTAACTGGACGCAGCCAAGCCAGCGCAAATGGATGGGGATGGCTCGAGAGCATTCACCCAGACGATCGAGCAACGACCGCAGAAGTTTGGCTAGAAGCAGTTCGCTCTGGGAAAGTTTACGAAGTAGAGCAACGCATTCAAGTGGCATCCGGCGAGTATCGATTGTTTTCAGTTCGGGGCGTGCCCATCCTCGATGAGCAAGGCAACATTCAAGAATGGATCGGAACCAAAACCGATATCACGGAACAAAAACAAGCTGAAGCAATATTGCTTCAGCAGAATGGGCTGTTGCAAGCTCAACAAAAAGCTTTACAGGAGAAAGAAGCACAATATCGCACGATCTTTGAGGCAATTACTGATGCCTTGTTCATCCTAGATCTTGACACAATCACTGTGGTCGAAGTGAACCCTGCTACTTGCCAAATGCATGGGTACTCATACGAGGAGTTTTTAACGTTACATCCATCGGAGTATATTCATCCAGACAGTATATCGGTATTTCATAGCTTTCTCGAAGCAATGACCTTAAAGCAGCCGTTCTGTGGTGAAGCAGTTGATGTTCGCAAGGATGGCAGCCTGGTTGATGTTGAAGTTAAAGGAACCACTTGTTTTTACAATGGAAAACCGCATGTTTTAGCGATGGTGCGTGATATTAGCGATCGTAAAGGTGCCGAAAGAGCGCTGCAACGTCGAGCGAGGTTAGATCATTTACTCAGCTATCTTTCTCGGCAGTTTATTGACCAGGATGCAGAAACCGCGATTCATCTTGCTTTAGAATCGATCGCGCGTCATATTGGCGCAGAACGAGGCACAATCTTCGAGTACAACGCTGACCAGACGAGATGCCAATTAGTGTACGAATGGTGTGGTGATGGAATTACGCCGCTCACTCCCGAAGCAAGAGTGTCGAGCGTGCCTGAGCATCCACATTTGCATCAGCACTTTTTATCGGGACAAGCCTTGCATACGGTTGATGTTCAGACGATGCCAGAAACACCAGAGCGAGAGCTATTTACCCGTCAGTCGATTCAATCGGTGCTGGGAGTTCCTGTGATCTATCGAGGGCAGGTGACTGGCTTTTTGGGAATAGACACGGTTCATTTTCAGAAAGATTGGGGCCAGGAAGATATCAACTGTCTTAAGCTTGTGAGCGAACTGATTGCGATCGGACGAGCAAGACACAAAGCCGAAACCGATTTACGCATTGCTAAGGAAGCGGCTGAGGCAGCAAATCTAGCAAAGAGTACATTCTTAGCTAACATGAGCCATGAGTTACGCACACCCTTGAATGCAATTCTAGGCTTTTCGCAGCTGATCGAACGCGATGCTACCCTTCCTGATCGCCAACGCGATTCTCTTGCCATTATCAATCGCAGTGGTGAACACTTGCTGAATTTAATCAATGATGTGTTAGAGATGTCAAAGATCGAAGCAGGACGAACAACCTTGAATGTAGTTTCTTTTGATCTGCATCATCTTTTACAGACGATACAAGAGATGTTCTTGATTCGAGCGAAAGCAAAGAAACTCGCGCTGAACTTTGCGATCGCGCCCAATCTGCCTCAGTACATTCAAACCGATGAAAACAAACTGCGCCAAGTCCTAATTAATTTGCTGAGCAATGCCCTGAAATTTACAGACAGTGGCAGCATTACGCTAGAAGCTACCGTGCAGTCAGAATTAACGCTGCAATTCAAAGTTCAAGATACGGGACAGGGAATTGCTCCAGAAGAATTTGAGCAGCTATTTCGCCCATTTATCCAAACCAGTAGCGGTTCTCAACTACGAGAAGGCACAGGGCTTGGATTAACCATTAGTCGCCGATTTGTGCGATTGATGGGCGGAGAGATGCACATTGAATCAACTGTGGGACAAGGATCAACGTTTTCCTTTGAAATTCAAATCGCGATCGCGAATCCGGCAGAAGTTGCACCTACCTCGACTTCAAAGCGAGTGCTGCAACTAGCACCAGAGCAACCCCAATATCGAATTTTAGTCGTTGACGATCGCTCTGAGAATCGAGATTTCGTCGAGCAATTGTTAACAATGGTGGGATTTGAAACCCAATCAGCCGTGAATGGAGAAGATGCGATCGCACAATGGCAGCAATGGCAACCTCACCTGATTTTGATGGATATGCGAATGCCGATCGTGAATGGTTATGAGGCAACTCGGCAAATCCGGGTGCTTGAATCGGCTCAAACTCGACCTAAGATTCTGGCATTAACCGCCAGTGCCTTTGAAGAACAACGCGCTTCAGTTCTGGCGGCTGGCTGCGATGATTTTCTAGCAAAACCCTTTCGAGAAGCTCACTTATTTGAGAAACTCGCGAAGCATCTTGGGGTGAACTATCTGTATGAAGAAGATAACGAACATCCAATTGATTCATCGCCTGAGTTAACGTTAACTCGTGTAATGCTTGCGACAATGCCTCAAGATTGGATTGCACAACTGCATCAAGCCTCGCTTGCTGTCGATGCTGACCGAATCCTGCAATTGGTTCAGCAAATCCCAGAGACGAATCAACGAGTTGCGATCGCACTAACGGAGTTAGTTCAAAAGTTTTGTTTTGACGAAATTACTGAGCTTTCTCAATAAACTATCTCGATCGCAACCATCCAGCCGATGTTCTTCCTAACGAGATTCAGCACGATAAACTGTTTCAACAGTTTTGTCGTAGAGTTGATTGATTTGTTGAAAGAGTGGATTGTTAGGATCGATCGCGGATTTGCAATCTGAAATTTCTTCAACGGTCTGTTTAATAAGGAAGCGGTACAACGTTAAGGATCTTTAATCGGTTCAGCCTTGGTGCTTTGAATCAGAGAGAGTGCTGTGACGGACTGAACCGAGGTTGAAACTACACCGCCGAAGAGTAGCAAACTGATAGTCGCTCGAAGGAAAAGAGAAGCATTCATAATGATTGAATCTGTGGCGATGGATTCAGTGTAGCGATCGCACTCCGATTCATTCGGCTAATACCAGATTGATTTGTGGATGCGACAGATTCTCGCCCCCTAAATCCCCCAGAATGGGGGACTTTGAGTATGATCTGTCGCATTCTATGTTTAATTCGGTATAAGTTGCAGAAATTGCAACATCGACCTAAAAAATGAATGCTAGGACGGTGTTCTAGCATTCATGTCTATGCTGCACAGGTTTAAACGTAAGGGTTAAGCACTCCGCCAGCGACGAGCGAATTCAGTTAAAGTAGCCGTCGAAATTTGGGTTTGCAGCCAATCTAAAGCGCGGGTTTGATGCGGCTTTTCAGTCGGATTGTAAGCATCGAACATCTTCCACAAGTAGCGTTGATCGACTAATTTTCTGAGAGTTGCCCAAGTGAGGTTGCCCACAATGCCATCTGTGGTTAAAGCATTGTTGCGCTGGAACTGGATCACGGCTGCCTGTGTTTTCGCACCAAAACTACCATCGACAAGCAGCTTCGCTCCGGTTTTATTTAATAATTGTTGCAAATCGTAGACGGCTGCACCTGTGCTATTGAGTCGTAGCACTGGATCAGGAGAAACGGCTTGATTTTCCCACCGTTGAGTGAAGGCGCGAAAAGTCGGATAGGACAGTTGGGTTTCTAACCAGTTGACAGCTCCGGATTGATGCTGGTATTTGAACGGCTCGAAATAGCGGCAAACTGCTTTGAGATCGATCGCAGAGGCTTGTAAGTTCACTTGAGTTGATTCCATGATTTGCTTCCTTGGTGTTGTACACCGGATAGTTGAGTGAATGTGAAAGGACAATAGCGGCTACTTGAGCCAGGACAACGATCGCACAATCTTCGTTGCTTCATTTGGCGTAATCGTATTGCGGCACTGAGCAGATGCACCTTTGTAATAAGACTTCTGTACTATTTCAGCTCCGCTAATGCGATAGAACGGACTCACTCCCGCCCAATCTGTTAATAAATTGGGCTGTGGCGAGTTAAGCTGCTGCGATGAGGGCATTTTGAATTCGCCATTCTGCTCACCAAACAAGAGTGAAGTTTCACCAAATAATTGAGTATTGATTTTGACTTCATATTCGGCTGGAACCCCACCGATACCACCACCGGTGGCTTCGATCGCAAAACAGCGATCTTGTTGCGCGTTACGATAAACAATGCCGTATTGCGGCCCAAATCGACACGTGCCTTTATCCGAACGAGGTGCATTGGCAGGGCAAGGTTTAACCTCGACTTTGCTAACGGTGTAACCCGCAGGGATGAAGCTGGGGACTGCGATCGCGATTCCTAATGACTTCAATGAGGCTTGCTGCTTCGGGGTTAGGCTTCCTGATTGATTCGCAGGCTGACCGAAAGCAATCCCCACGCCCGGAGAAATTTGATCAGCGACGATCGCAGTTCCATTCACGATGGTTCCGGGTGCAACTTCTGGAGCCGTCGAAGGATTACTCGGATAAGCTGAACCATCAAATTTCAAGCTGTGGTAGCTTGGCTTTCCACCCCCGCCTCCGACAAACAGCACGATATCCCGCCAACCTTTCGTTTTTTGGGTGCTAACGACGATCGGGTTATTGACGATCGTATGTCGTGAAATCAGGCTGTAACCCTGTCCCGTTGTTCTGAAAATCAGCATCGTACAGCCACCCGTGCCACAAGTTGTTGATCCAACGAGATATACGATCTTTTCATTGCGTCCATCACCATCTAAGTCGATCGAGTTGTAAAGATAGCGAATAGTCGTAACATCTCCGCTTAGCTCTCGACGAATGGCTTCTTCTAACCCTGGGTGGGATTGAGTTTCTGAAAATTTATAGTTCAACGCTCGAAAGCGAATTCCATTGACGTTTGGCAGAGCTTGCATCGGTCGATCTAAGCGCTGTGCAACCTTAAGCGCATGATTGCCTTCAGAAAGTTGCGCTTGTGCTAAAGCAGGAATTTTTGGAGATTCATTCAAGCCTAAACCAAGCGCAACGGTAAACGACATCAGAAAGCGGTATAGTTTCATAGCGATTTTTAAGAGAGTGCAGAAGGCTTACCGTTTTACTGCTTCAATGATGCTAAGCATTGAGGGTGTTGGGATTACGCGCGTAAGTTCAAAGCCGTTTGATCGTAACAACGATCGATACTCTGCTTCAGTGCGTTCCCGTCCGCCCGTCATCAACAGCATAATCACGTCAATGAGTTTTACTGGAGCAGGTTCATTTCCGGGTGGAATAATGCCTTCAACCAGCAGCAGCTTGCTCTGATCGCTCATCGCGCGATGACAATTTCTCAGAATGATCGAGGACTTTTCATCGTCCCAATCATGAATGATCCATCGCATCAGGTAAGCATCGCCCCCCGTTGGCACAGACTCAAAGAAGTTTCCGGCAACGGGTTGAATATTCTCATCTACACTGACAGTCGCAATGATTTCGGACAGATCAAATAAGATGCCTTTGAGGTGAGGATGTGAGCGCAAAATCGCCGAAATCAAACTTCCTTGCGCTCCACCCACATCGACGATCGTTCTAAATTCAGAAAAGTCATAGCTTGCAGCGACCGCTTCGGCGATCGCAGTCCCCATACTGGTCATCGATTGCGAGAATACCCTCCCCGCCTCAGGATGTTGAGCATAGTAATCCCAGACCGGCATTCCTGCTGCGGCATCAAACGCAACCTCGCCCGTTTTCAGGCTGTGCAACCCGTTGCTCCAGCCTAAAGAATGGTCATCTCCCATCTGTGCCATTGCAGCATATCGCATTGAGCCAGGACTATCGCTCTTGAGTGTTGCACCCAACGGAGTCAGTGCAAAACATTGATCCGAAACTTCGGTAAAGATGCCGACACTGGCCAAGGCGCGTAGGAGTCGGTAGAGCGATCGCGGATCAGTCTGTGTTCCTGCTGCAAGTTGAGCAATCGTTTTCGGCTGATCATCAAACAAATCCGCAACGCCTAACTTTGCAGCAAGATGAATCGATCGAGCAACCCAAAAGCCACCGATCAAACTCAGCATTGTCTCTTGCGGAGCAACTTCTACTCTTTCCATCGTCATCATGATTCTTTTCGCTCCAGTTAATTCCTAAGCTTCAACAAGTTGGGACGCAGCCTGATTCAGGAATGCCTCATAGCTAGCAGCGAATTGTAGGTATTCCTTTGCCATTTCGGGAGTGAGCAATTCGAGCATAAATTTGTTTTCTACCCAAAATTCCATCACTTTAAAGGGACCGCGATCGCACAATCGCACCAGCCATCCTTCGCGATCAGCGATTTGTGTAATCTGTGCTTGCGAGACCGTGACCGAAAGAGCAGCATGAACAGACGTAAAGGTTTGAGCATTTCCTGAAGAGAAGCCAACTTGGTCTAGCTCTGGAGTCAATTGAGTATCAGCCGGATAAAGCTCGATTCCGGTTCCGAAGCCATCATCGACGATAACGATATAGCTTCCTTCATGAGGAGGGAAGGGAAAACAACGACCCTGCAACACTTCTGCTAGAACATTAGCAACATGCAACGGATGATTCACAGCGATTGAAATGTGATGAAACATAGTAACCTCTTACTTCTGGTTTACTGATGTCTCTTACAGTAGGCAACGATCGAGGAGAAGTCGGGGAATTTTCAACTCGTTTCGTTCATGAATCGGGGAAATCCGTTTTTTTGCTGAGATTACTTTAGAGACTGGTAATCTCACCTTAAGATCTAGTGAGAGTTCCAATGAAATTCTGCAATGCCTGAGCCTACACCAAAAGCCGACATTCTAGTCATTGACGATACGCCGGAAAATCTCAATCTGTTATCAACCCTGCTGATTGAACACGGCTACAAGGTTCGCAGCGTTACGAAGGGTTCGACGGGCATTCGAGGCGCTCAAGTAATGCCGCCGGATTTAATTCTGCTCGATGTGAATATGCCGCAGATGAGCGGATACGAAGTTTGCCAACATCTTAAATCCGACGATCGTACCCGTGATATTCCCATCATTTTTATCAGTGCTTTAGAAGCCGTGAGCGACAAAGTAAAGGCGTTTCAAGCAGGCGGTGTCGATTACATTACAAAACCGTTTCAGATCGAAGAAGTCTTGGCTCGAATTGAAACCCATCTCACGTTGAGACGACTTCAGAATCAACTGCAATCTCAAAACGAACAACTTCAGCAAGAAATTCGCGAACGCTTGCGCGTCGAAGACGAACGCAAACACGCAGAGGAAAAATTTGCCACCATTTTTCAACAAAGCCCTAATCCGATCGCGATCGTGACCGTTCCTGAAGGGCAATTAATTGAAGTAAATCCTAGCTTTCTCAGCATTAGTGGTTACACACGAGATCAAGTCATCGGCAGTTCGATTACAAAGCTACATTTAGGTCACGATTCAGCCACTTTTCTGCGTCGTCTTCAAACCACAGAAACCTTTCATAACTTAGAATTTGAACTGCTTACCCACTCCGGCAATGTTAAAAGTATTTTGCTATCCTTCGATCGCATTGAACTAAATGGAACAACTTGCGCTTTACTGATTGCAAACGACATCACCGAGCGTAAACGTCTCGAAAACGAATTTATTTCCTTAGTTAGCCATGAGCTACGCACTCCTTTAACCTCAATGATGGGAGCGCTTGATTTACTCAGTAGTGGACAGTTAGGCAGCTTGACTGAGCAAGGGCAGCAAGTTCTTAATATCGGCATAAAAAATGCAGAACGCTTGATCCGGTTAATCAATGACATTCTCGACCTCGAACGGATTCGCTCTGGCAAAATTACGATGAATCGGCGATCGTGCAATCTCGCTGACTTGATGACTCAGGCAACTGAAGAAATGCAAGCAATGGCGGATCGCTCTGAGATTCAATTGAGTACAGAACCAATGTCGATTTTGCTCAATGCTGATCCCGATCGCATTGTGCAAACCTTGACCAATCTTCTGAGTAATGCAATTAAGTTCTCATCTGCCCAAACAACAGTTCAGATGCGGGCTTGCAGTTCAGATCACGCTTCAAGTGTCTGTATTAGTGTTTGCGACCAAGGGCGAGGCATTCCCTCCCACCAGATCCAGACTATCTTTGAGCGATTTCAGCAGGTAGATGCCTCGGATGCTCGTCAAAAAGGCGGAACCGGACTTGGACTTGCCATTTGTCGTAATATCATCGAGCAGCATGGGGGCAGAATTTGGGTAGAAAGCACCGAGAACCAGGGCAGCACATTCTATATTGAATTGCCGCTTGACATTTAATTAATTCAACCGTGTTTCCCCGACTTCTCCCCGATTCAGCGATACCTTATAAGCATTAGGTTGTTAGAGGATTGCGATGCATAAGCAAATTTTGATTGTGGATGACGAAGAAGATGTGCGAGCGATCGCAACACTCGGTCTCCAAATGGGAGCGGGCTGGGAAGTTCTCACTGCTAGCTCCGGAGCACAAGGAATTGCGATCGCAGCTCAACATCACCCCGATGCAATTCTGCTCGATCTGATGATGCCGAATATGGACGGTCGCGCCACTTTACAGCACCTCAAGCAACAACCTGAAACTCAATCCATTCCTGTAATTCTAATGACCGCTAAAGTGCAAGCCTCAGAGCAGCACAATCTCTATGATTTAGACGTTGCAGCTATTTTTACGAAACCCTTTCGTCCGCTTACCCTTGCCCAACAGATTATTGATGCTTTGACTTGGCGCTAAGTCGTTTGAGTACCTTCGCATACTAACAGCCCGGTTTCGAGATCAGTCCGAAACGACGGGCTTTGTCTGTTTAGCCCCAAATTTCAGTCATCACGACCCTAACCAATCACCCCGATTTCTCCCTGATCTAGCGCTAATCTGTCAGCATTTACTTTCTCAAGGAGTACTGTAATGAACCATGCTGACTTCATGCAAATTGCATTTCAAGCAAGCTCTTTATGGGAGCAATTCAATCATCATTGGGGGCAACCTTCCCTAGACCATCAAACTCAGCAGACCGATGCAATTTTACAACGGTGGTGTGAAACTGCCGCTCAAGGGAATTGGGAAAAGTTTGAGAAACGGTTAGCGTGGGATGGGTTAGACAGCGCAACTGTAAAGGCTGTTTTGGCAGCATCCACAATCAATCCAAAGGACGAACCAGCAAACCCTTTACCTAACTCCGGCTGGATAGAAACACTCCAGGCGATCGTCCGAATGGCTTTAGAACAAAGCTTGAACGATCGTAAAACCATCGCACTTCCTATAGAGCCAGAAAAACCGCTCCCGTTTGAAGATATTTTGCTCCCTGTTCTTTTAGCTGCTCGTCAAAAGCTATGGGCACAGATAAACCCAACCGCCATGCAGGTTCTATCCGAAGGTGCTTATCTTCAGATAGAACGCCAATTTTTGCAACAACTAATCGCACTTTGCACTCCTACCTTGGATGCTGAGTTTTCGCGCTTTCGTCCACTCGGACAGACCTTACTGAATCGATTCATCACGCCTCAAGAACAGCTCAGTACAACTTATTACCGTGCCTTTGTTGAAAAGCAGTTATCAGATGGACTGCTCACTCTGTTCCAAACCTACCCTGTTTTAGGGAGATTGATTGCGACAACGGTTGATTTTTGGGTGAGTGCGATCGCGGATTTTCTTCAGCACCTCAATACCGATTGGGCTGATTTGCAACATACCTTCGCAGATTCAGCACCCCTCAGACAAGTGACGCAAGTGGAATCGTCGCTTTCTGATGCCCACCATCAAATGCGAACAGTGATCGCGCTGACCTTTGATTCAGGATTAAAACTAATCTATAAACCGAGAGATCTAGGATTGGAAGTTGCCTATCAACACCTCCTCGCTTGGTGCAATGAACAGAGTGAATTACTTCCGTTCAGAGTGTTGCGCGTTCTCGATCGCACCACTCATGGTTGGGTCGAATATGTAGAGCAGTTACCGTGTCAGGACGAACTTGCTGCCCAGCGTTTTTATCAGCGATCGGGAATGTTGCTCTGTCTGCTCTATGTCTTACGAACGACCGATTGTCACTATGGTAATTTGATCGCGAGCGGAGAGCATCTCGTTTTAGTTGACATGGAAGCATTGATGCATCCTACTGCTGATCCCTTGGTTGAAAGCTGGAACTCAACCAATGCTCAGAATGGCAGTGATCAACGGTTTTGGGATTCGGTGCTGCGAACAGGACTTTTGCCTCAGTGGGAACTCAATAAGCAAAATCGAGTTGCCTTTGATATTAGCGGTTTGGGCAGTGTTGATCCTCAACAAGCACCACGAAAGATGCCTTGCTGGAAAGCAATTAATACCGATGATATGCGGCTAGTATATGAATCCGTGACCTTGCCGCTAGAAGCAAATGTGCCAGTTTTAAATGGGACACCGCTCTCCCCTAACAATTATCTTCCCCAATTGCTCGAAGGGTTTGAGGAAATGTATCGTTTCTTGCTACAGCAACGCGCATCATTGCTGGATAGTGATTCGCCTTTAAGCAACTTAAAGCACCAACGGGTAAGATTTGTCTTCCGCGCGACTCAAATTTACGATGCGATTAAGCAAAAGTCGCTATCTCCTCAGTTTCTCCGCAACGGCATCGATCGTAGTATTGAACTAGATGTTCTTAGCCGTGCTTTTTTAGTATCACCGACTAAGCCAAAAGCATGGGCGATTCTACAGGCAGAACGGAAATCATTAGAACAGCTTGATATTCCCCATTTTGAAGTAAGAGCAGAAGACGTTGCGTTAATGTCGGGTTCGCAAACTGTTGTAGAACAATACTTTCAGCATTCTAGCTTTAGCGAGGTAGAAGCGCAGCTTCAGCAACTGAGTGAGGGTGATCTAGCGCGGCAAGTAACATTGATTCGGGGTGCCTTTTGTGCGCGAATTGCCCGTGTTCCAAACCGCGATCGCACGTCTCCGATCCAGACGATCAACAATATTGCATCTCCTACGGCTGAATTGTTTTTACGCGAGGCAGAAGCGATCGCAGCGGAAATCGAGAATGCTGCGCTGCTCGAACCAGATGGCAGTGCCAGTTGGATTGCCCTAACCTATTTGCCTGAAGTCGAGCGATTCCAGTTCCGTCCTCTGGGAGACACACTGTACGATGGCAGGAGCGGAATTGCCTTATTTTTGGCGGCAATGAGTATGATAACAGGACGATCGCGGTATCGTTCCTTGGCACTCAGCGCACTAGGATCTCTGCGATCGTGGATGCATCATTCCGATATTGAGCTTTCTCAAAAAGTCGCAAACAGCTTGGGAATCGGTGGCGCAACAGGTTTAGGGTCTTTGATCTACGCCTTAGTTCGGATCAATCAATTCTTGCAAGAACCGACGCTGTTAGAAGATGCAGAGCGGATTGCGCGCTATATCACTCCAGAACTGATCGCAACAGATCATCAACTAGACATTCTTGGAGGTGCGGCGGGTGCAATTTTGGGATTGCTCACACTATACGAGGTCAGTAGCGATCCGAAAGTCTTAGCAGCAGCAGAATACTGTGGTCATCACCTCCTCACGCATCAAGTTAGCATCAATGACTTGCCTAAAAGCTGGAAAACAATTAGTGAAACACCGCTGACTGGCTTTTCTCATGGAGCAGCAGGCATCGCCTATGCTCTGCTAAGGCTTTATCGCGTCACCCGAAATCGCTGCTATTTTGAGGCTGCCCAAGAAGGGATAGCCTACGAGCGGCATCACTTCTCCGCACAGGTGAGAAATTGGGCAGATCTGCGGCACAAGCAGCCCAACTTCATGACGAGTTGGTGTCATGGCGCTCCAGGAATTGGATTGGCTCGGATGGGAAGCTTATTGATGCTAGAAACCGATTCAGAACGGAATGAGGCACAGCAAGAGATTAGAATTGCACTAGAAACGACAATGAACTATCCACAGGCGATCGATCATCTTTGCTGTGGCAATTTTGGTCGAGTTGAGGCACTATTGCTAGCTGAACAACTTGATGCCCGATCAGGCTGGAAAGAGAAAGCTAAGCAACAGGCAGCTTGGACAATCTCAAAATCAGAGCAAGCTGGCGGATATCAGCTATTTTTAGATTTGCCAACGATGTTTAATCCTGGTTTCTTCCAGGGAACGGCTGGGATTGGCTACCAGTTGTTGCGCTTAGCGAATCCAGAAGCATTGCCATCAGCGCTACTGTGGCACTGAACTCAACCAAGTAGCATTTCTTCAAATGACCCGAATAGCAAAGCTATTCGGGTTTTCTATTGCAGTAGTGCTTTCGGGGCTTATTGCCTCCCCCAGAACTACTCTTTTTAACTGAATTATCTCCTCTAGTTCTTCCCTTTCCTTCTCTATTGTTAAAAGCATCGAAGCCAAGAGGTTACGCAACAGACAAAAACCATCTGCAACTCAAACGTTTCGATATTCACTTACACACACATTCTGTACAAGGAGTTTCATCATGGCAAAGAGCCTAGAACAGTTCAATCAAGTTCTTCTGAACGACTCGACGATTCAAGAGCAACTGAAGGTTTCAATTGACCAAGCAGGGTTTGCAAAGCTGATGGTTAAGCTAGGAGCAGAAAAAGGCTATAGCTTCACCACTGCTGATGTAGAAGAACAGATTTCTGCGGGTCAAGCGCTAGGAGTACGAGATCTCTGCAACGAGGAGTTAGAAGCAGTTGCCGGAGGACTGCAAGCTGCCTATACCGGAGGCTGTGATGGTCGGGGCTGGACAAGTTTGTTTGGTTGGTGCCGCGAAAACTAATTGATCGAAGATCGAGCAGTAGATATCCCTCGATCTTTCCTTTCTCCCCAAGAAGCTTGTTTATCTAATTGACTGACATACCCATTCTGTACAAGGAGTTTCATCATGGCAAAGAGCCTAGAACAATTCAATCAAGTTCTTCTGAACGACTCGACGATTCAAGAGCAACTAAAATTTACGGCTGATCAAGCAGGATTTGCAAAACTCATGGTTGAGCTAGGAGCGGAAAAAGGCTATAGCTTCACCACTGCTGATGTAGAAAAACAGATTTCTGCGGGTCAAACGGTAGAAGTGCGAGATCTCTGCAACGAAGAGTTAGAAGCAGTTGCCGGAGGATTGCAAGCTGCCTATACCGGAGGCTGTGATGGTCGGGGCTGGACAAGTTTGTTTGGTTGGTGCCGCGAAAACTAATCGATCGAAGATCGAGGGGTATCTACTCCTCGATCTCTTCCCAAGAAACCTGCCTATCTATTGGAGACTTAATCGAAGAGGATCTGACCTATGCCCTGCTCTATGGAAGACTATTTAAATGTTGTCGTTCCCTATCTCCCGTCGGAGTTGGTTTCTGCCTCAGCACTCTCTAATATTCGAGCATTATCCAAAGTGCTTCCACCCTTTTCCCTTGCGGGATTTGAGTCACGCTTAGGAACTGCCCAACCTGTTGTAGATCTATTAGTCAGATTTCCTCGATTGAAGTTGCCGCTACCGCAAGCGTTTCTAGCTCATTCTGCTTGGCGATCGCTGCACAATCTCTGTCAAGACTGGGTGCAACCCACCTCTGAACTCTACGATCAACTGCAACACATTTGGTTAGAATTTGACCTTGATCGGCCTGCTGCATCAGTTCCTATTCCCTGCCTATTTCTATCTCTCAGCGATACTGTTCAAGATGCGCGATCGCTCGTTAAGTTAGCTCACCGCCTTCCAGAACACACTATTTCCGCTAGCATTGCTGCAAATCTCACCCGATGCGCTCATGCCTTGCCCACTAATGCCCGAATTGAACATTTAGGAGCAATGTTATCTCGTCCCAACCAGGCAATTCGCGTTGTTGTAAGCGGAATTCGGCTCCAGCAAATCCCAGAGTATCTTACCAAGATTGGCTGGCATGATTCCACAAACCGTTTGACAGCATTAATTTCAAATCTACTGGAACAAGTCGATTCTGTTGCAATCCTTGATCTCGATGTAGGTGAGCAAATCTTGCCAAAAATCGGCATTGAGTGTTTTAATCGTCAACCCTCGCCGCACCCTAGACAACAACAATTTCTAGACTATCTGGTTGGACAAGAACTATGCACCCCGGAGAAACAAGCTGCGATCGCACAATGGACTGGTCTCTCTCAAAACATTCCTCAAAACGATGCTGCACCCACCAACCTCATGTGGGGAGATTTATTCTTGCGGGGTAAAGCACACAGCATTTTCTGGCGCAGCGTTAGCCATATTAAATTGAGCTATCAACCTGAACAGCCACTAGATGCCAAGGCATATCTTGCTTTTGGTCACAATTGGTTCGATGCTAGCGTCCCCCTCTCTGCCTGAGCTTCAATCTATGAAATACTATAACGTTCGTCAGCATAGCCAGGAAGACTGTGGAGCCGCTTGTCTTGCCTCGATCGCCAAAGTCTACGGTAAAACTTTCACTCTTGCACATGTGCGGGAAGCGGTTGGGACAGGACAGTTGGGAACAACGCTCTTGGGCTTAAAACGGGGTGCTGAAACGCTAGGATTCAAAGCACGAGCTGTTCAAGTCCAACCCGAATCGCTCCGCTCGATCGGAACATTCCCCTTGCCTGCGATCGTGCATTGGAAGGGGTATCATTGGGTGGTGCTGTACCAGCAGCGCGGCAAGCGATTTGTCATTGCCGATCCTGCGGTAGGCATTCGCTATCTTTCCCAATCCGAACTCAGATCGGGCTGGACTGATGGAGTGATGTTACTGCTAGAGCCAGATTTAGAACATTTCTTGGCGCAGTCCGATGATGCAACAGGGAGCTGGAATCGTTTTCTCAAAAATACTTGGGAACATCGCCAGTTGATTGCAACAGTGCTAGTGATGAATCTCTTTTTAGGTATTCTCTCGCTCTCAGCCCCGTTCCTGATGCAGATTCTTACCGATGATGTGTTGATGCGAGGAGACCTGAAACTACTCGCGATCGTCGCGATCGCAGTCATTGTTCTCAACTGTATTAGCAGCAGTTTAGGATACATTCAGTCCTTGCTGATTGCTCACTTTACTCAGCGGCTAGAACTGGGGTTAGTGCTAGATTTTAGTCGACAACTGTTGCGGTTACCTTTGCAGTATTTTGAAACTCGGCGGAGTGGAGAAATTGTGAGCCGCTTGCGCGATATTCAAGAGATTAATCAACTCGTTGGGCAAATTGTTGTGGGGTTGCCAAGCCAGTTATTTATTGCGATCGTCTCTCTCGGATTAATGTTGCTCTATAGTGCAAAACTGACAGCCGTTGCCTTGGGTCTTGCGGTAGTCATGATTCTTTCAACGGTAATGTTAGTTCCACTGTTACAGGAGAAAACGCGCAGTCTATTGGTGCTGGAAGCAGAAAATCAAGGCATTCTTGTCGAAACATTCAAAGGGGCGCTGACCCTGAGAACGCTCAATGCTGCTCCTCAATTTTGGGATGAATTGCAAAGCCGATTCGGGCGACTCGCAAATCTAACATTTCGGACACTTCAAATTGGAATAATTAATCGCGCACTCTCTGGTTTTGTCTCTGCTGTAAGTAGCATCATCTTACTCTGGTTTGGCAGTTCATTTGTAATTGCGAATGAACTAACTATTGGGCAACTCATTGCTTTTAATAGCATGAACACTAATTTCCTCGCATTTATTGCTGCATTGCTGGGAGTGATTCATGCTTTGGTTCAGGCACAAACAGGTGTGCAGCGCTTAACCGAAGTCATTGCAGCCACTCCTGAAGATTTTGATGCGTCTAAAAAACCTGCTGCAACGCTCTCGTCCACAGCAGATATTGTTTGTAGCCATCTCACATTTAACTATCCAGGTCGGCTAGAGCTATTAGAAGATTTCTCACTGACTATCCCAGGCGGGCAAACGATCGCGCTCATCGGCAAATCAGGCTGCGGCAAGAGTACGCTTGCAAAACTGATTGCCGGACTCTATCCAGTGCAATCGGGCAACTTACGCATCGGCTTATACAATCTGCAAGATCTATCGCTCGCCTGTGTGCGGCAACAGGTTGTTTTAGTGCCTCAAGATGCCCATTTCTGGAGTCGCTCCATCTTAGAAAATTTCCGCCTTGCGGCTCCTCAGGCGACCTTTGAGCAGATTGTGCAAGCTTGCCGCATTACCGAAGCCGATCAATTTATCAGTCAACTCCCGGATAAATACCAAACGGTGTTGGGTGAGTTTGGTGCCAATCTTTCTGGAGGGCAACGGCAACGACTCGCGATTGCACGCGCCTTGTTAAGTGATCCGCCGATTTTGATTCTAGATGAATCAACCTCTGGACTCGATCCAGTCAGTGAGTCGCAAGTATTAGATCGCCTCCTGCTGCATCGAACTGGCAAGACGACTATCTTAATTAGCCATCGTTCCAAGGTCATTGATCGCTCAGCCTGGATTGTTTTTTTAGAGCAAGGCAAGCTCAAACTGCAAGGCTCACTCAATCGCTTGCGATCCACACCAGGCAGTCATCTAGAGTTTTTATCCTCTGCTGAAAAAAGTATTGAATTGATGAATGGAGTCCTCCGATGACCCAGGAACAATTAAATGAAAAATACAATGGGTTACGACCTGCTTACAGTGACGAATTTCTTCCTCCCATTGCACGATCGCTGAAGTTTGGTGCATTCATATTGCTGGGACTGTTGAGTGTTGCAATCGCTCTAGCAGCAACCGTTAAGTACAGCGTTGCGATCAAAGCTGAGGGAACAGTTGTGCAGCAGAAAACGCGGAGCGCAGGTCAGAGGCCCTCTTCTTTAAGAATCAAAGCTTATATTGCAGCCCAAGATCGCTATGGCGTGGCGGTGGGTCAGGCGGTACAACTGCGGGTGAATGCCTGTCCTTACTCCGACTATGGACTGCTAAAAGGAACAGTTCAGTCGCTATCCTCTGATGAAGTTTCGATTGCACCCCGCAATGCTGAAGAAACTGCTCAACCTAGCTACTTTGAAGTTACGATTCTACCGTCAGCAACTTCTTTGACGCGGCGCAACTCCGTCGAAGTTGTGCAAGCTGCTAGTCGAGCTTGTTCAATTCGATCAGGCATGAAGGTAAAAGCGAGCATTCTAGCCCGTGAGGAGACAATCTTAGAATATGTGATGCGTCGAAATGGGTGGTTCTGAATCTGGTATAGAGTCAGAACCTACACCTCATTCTTACCCAACCAATACTTTCCAAAGCAACGCTCGATCGCTCCAGGCAGAGCGCATTAAATTCCAGCGAACTTCATGGGTGGTGTGACCGAATAAGTTCATCATCGTTTGCAACATTTCAGGCGTAGAAAGGGTATTTGCCAGAAAAGCGCTCCACTGAGATCGTGGCAACTGAAAGAAGGAAGCAAAGAAAGCCTGTAGCGTTTGCTCATCAAACCGCATCAGATTTTCTAAACCAAATAAATAGAGGGTGCGTTTACGCATCTCATCGCTTGACCACAGCGTTTGCCATGCAGATGTAGCAATTCTCGCGGGAGGATCGTTCAGATTTTCTACAGCGTGGGCGATCGTCTTCGCGACTCCCGGCGCACGTCGTAGCAGCGCACCCACCATGTACCCGGATGCAGGATGCACCATACTCGCTGCCCCACCGAACCCGATTACTGATTGTTCGAGAGACGGTAACGGCAAATTCATGGGAAACAGACAGTATTCAACGTGCTGTATCTCTTTCACCTGCACATCCCGAAAGGCAAGCCGCTTCTCTAACCGCTGCTGCAACACCTCAAACGTCACAGCAGGACTGTTTGCCAATGAAGTCTCTTCTACAAAAAAGACATCATTTCCTAGATCCATCGCATAAAGGAAGGTAGGAGGCGCTTTTCGTTCATCAGATGACAGGTGATCTGCCCGATAGTCCATCAAGACAAACTGCTGGGATTCGATCGGCGGCGAGGAGAATCTGCCGACGATGCCGTAGGCTGCCTGGTAAGCGATGCGGTCGCTTTTGGGTCTTTTTAATAGGGCAGGTTTGTGCCCACTCGCATCAACCACAATTCTGGCGGATAAAGCAATTCCTTCTGGGGTTGTGACACAAGAGCGATCAGCGAAATGCTCCAGGGCGGCAGCAGTACCCTGATGCCAAACCATCTTGCCGCGATCGCAGCGTTCCAACCAGTAGTTTTGAAGTTTGACGTTATCGAATAAGCCATATTCTCGCCCAAGCGCGATTTTTTGTTGAGCTGCATAGGCCACACTATTTTGCCAACGGTGGCTCAAAAGATGCGTTAAGTTCATCGGCTCTAATTCATCGCACCAAATCCCATAGGTATTTGACCACGCAACCGGAGGCGGGACGGGCGCTAAACCTGCAACGTTTAACCCTTCATCACAAAGCGCGGCAGCGATCGCCAGTCCTGCGGGTCCAGAGCCAATGACTAGAGCATCAAACACCAAAATCTAACCTCCACTTCCCGGAACAGAGCTACTTCAATATAATTCAAGCCTGCGATACTAAAACTGTGACAGCCGCCGCGCTTGCTTTCGCTCGCTCTCTAGCCTGCTCCACAGTATCGCCCAGCGCCAAAGCAACCCCCATCCGACGATTCCGATAGGCGCGAGGCTTGCCGAACAGACGGACTTTACTGGTCGGCACCTGCAGCGCTTCGCTAATTCCGCTAAACCGGGGATTATCGCCCGCCGTACTGGCTAGAATCACAGCCGATGCCCCGGGTTGGATCAGGGTAATCTCGCCAATGGGAAGCCCGGTGATGGCTCGCACATGCAACTCAAACTCAGACATACTCTGGCTTATCAGAGTCACCATCCCGGTATCGTGGGGGCGGGGACTGACTTCACTGAAGTATACGGTTTGTGCTGTTTCGCTAGTTCCTTGAATGAAGAGTTCAACGCCAAAGAGGCCCCATCCTCCAAGGGCGGTCGTAATCTTCTCGGCAATCTCCTGACACCGTTCTAGAGTCTGGGGGTGCAGAGCGCAGGGTTGCCAAGATTCTCGGTAGTCACCACCCACCTGAATATGACCAATGGGTGGACAGAAGTGAGTCCCAGAAGCCGAACGAACCGTCAGCAAGGTAATCTCGGTGTCAAAGGGGACAAATCCTTCGACAATGACTCGCCCGCCTTTGGTGCGTCCCCCGGCTTGGGCATACTCCCAGGCAGATTGAATTTCTGCCTCAGTGCGGACGGTACTCTGACCTTTGCCGGAGGAACTCATAACAGGTTTAACGACACAGGGTAAGCCCAACTCTACGATCGCCTGCTGGTATTCGACTTCTGTTTCAGCAAAGCGATAGGGCGAGGTTTTCAGCCCTAGCTCCTCGGCGGCTAGACACCGAATCCCCTCTCGATTCATGGTGAGCTGAGTTGCCTTCGCGGTGGGAACGACTCGCCAGCCTTCCTGTTCTAGCTCAACTAGGGTCGCTGTAGCGATCGCCTCAACTTCCGGCACAATCAGCCCCGGTTTTTCCTGCTCAACAATTCGCCGCACTTGGGTTCCGTCCAGCATATTGATCACATGCGATCGGTGGGCGACCTGCATCGCGGGCGCATTTGCATAGGCATCGACCGCAATGACTTCTAACCCCAGACGCTGGGCTTCAATTGCAACTTCTTTGCCCAGTTCGCCGGAGCCAAGCAAGAGAAGCCGTTGAGCAGTGGGGGTCAGGGATGTACCCCAAGACGACAGATCGGTCATGATGAAACACTGAAGAAGGTTTGCTTTCTCTTCATTATCTAGTAAAGGGGGAGGTCAGTGGACAATCGCCGCATATGGTTTGAGCAGAATTAGATCGGTGCTGAGGTTTGCTACGCTTTCCGAGCGCGATCGACCATGGCTGGAGACACTCTTAAATTGCAAGCTGTCAGGCTAATCTAAGAGCTGAGACTGCCTTTTGTGAGACTGCCTTTTGTAGGCGAAATAGCGACCTAAATCTTTGCTGCTGATTATATAAATCACAATCATTGTGCTAAGAGCAGACAGGATCAAACTCCCAATTAGCAGAGCAGTAGAAAGCTTTGAACTCAGTGCCACCACCATTGCAATTAGAAGCACAACCAGCACACTACAAATTCCAATCAGCAACCACTTTGCCCATTTTCGTCCTTGTAGAACAAAGTACATCACGACAAGCGTAAATAAGATGCGACCAATCGCCCATCGATCCTTTGCCAGGATCACTAAGGCACCATCCAAAATGCAGAGCAGTACGAACATTACGAGTAATCGATTGCGAGCTTGCAGTGCAGGTTGATCAAGCTGGAGCATGGTTTTAGTAACCAAAGTGAGGACATTGATCGTTACTGTACGACAGGATGAGTCTCCTGATCGTGCTGCCGATCAAAAATGATCCTTCAGGTGAGTAAAGCGATCTAAATAGCTCAAGTAAGGGATCATCTTGAACATTATGGACTGTGGAGTAGAGCCGAGGAACATCAACTCATACCAAATTGATTTGTGGATACGACAGATTCTTGCCCCCTAAATCCCCCATTCTGGGGGACTTTGAGTATGATCTGTTGTGTTCTATGTTTAATTTGGTATCACACAGCTTTACAGCAGTCGGAGTTTAATAGTGCATTCGATCGTTAATTAGTTTTTAGCAAGTTAAATTATGATTCAATTCACCACGCATTTCTAAGCATTCCGTTTGAGCAATGGTCTGAGACTTGTTGCAGAATTCAAACAGTCTTAGAACACCACTACCTGCCACCGTTGACGGTTGACTTAGGCTATATCAAAGGGTAAATCCGATGACAATTGTTAAAAATTAACTCAGAAACTTGATGGTGACTGTCTAATTAACTAAAGTGAAGTTAACGATTCTATGAGCGATTTTGGAGATATGTAAAGTTGTACTGGATACGATAACAAGTAATATTGTTCTCAATATTAGTTTAACCCGATCGCCTCAGGATCATTGCTTCGCGCTTCACCTACAAAAGTGACCTGTGAGATAAGGATTAAATGCTATGAAACATCGAGAAGGAACTCTTGCCGGGTGGCAGGGGGTGAATCTCTATTATCAAAGTTGGCATCCTGACGAACCGAGTCAGGCAGTTGTAACGTTAGTTCATGGATTGGGTGGACACAGTAATGTGTTTCAGACTGCGGTGGAGTATTTACTCCCTCAAGGCTATGAAGTCTATGCTTTCGATTTACGTGGGCATGGACGATCGGCGGAACAACGAGGACATATCAATGCTTGGGCGGAGTTTCGAGAAGACTTACGCATCTTTCTGCGCTTTGTGCGATCGCAGCGTACAAGTTGCCCGCTCATTCTATGGGGACATAGCTTGGGGGGAACGATCGTGCTGGATTATGTCCTGCGCTCTCCCGACGAAATTCAAGGCTTGATTGTGACGGCTCCTGCATTGAGCAAAGTCAGCGTTTCTCGCACGAAACTCGCGATCGGGCGATTGATGTCGCGATTTGTGCCGAGATTTAGCTTACGGCTTGGGATTCACCACTATGTTGGATCACGCAATCCAAAAGTCGTCGAAGCTTATCGACAAGACCCGTTGCGGCATGAGTATGGCAGCGCTCGACTTGCAACCGAGTATTTCTCAACGGTTCGCTGGATTTATCGTCATGCGTCTGAATTGAAAATTCCGCTGTTGATTCTGCATGGAAGTAGCGATCGGGTCACTTTGCCTGAAGGCAGTCGTCTCTTTTTCCAAGAGGTGATTTTTCCAGATAAAGAACATCGGGAATATCCGGGGAGTTATCACGATCTATTCGTGGATACGGACTATGAACTGGTGTTTTTAGATCTCGAAAACTGGTTGAAGCGGCATTTGATTGGGGCAAAGACCTGTCAGCCGTTTTTAACTGAAGCTTAAGCGTGATTCACTGATGGAGGAGAAGAATTGTTTTCTTCTTGGAGACGATGATTGATGCTGAGAAACTTAATCCAGAAACCGCTCTGTTAGGACATACTTTACCATCATTGTTATCAGATGCCTGCAATCTGCGCCCGAATGCAACTGCCTTAAATCAATGGACAGATGCAGGATGGCGATCGCTCTCGAATCGAGCTTTTCAGATGCAGGCGGAATCTTTAGCGCTGGGCTTGCTCGATCTCGGATTGGAGCGGGACGATCGAGTGGCGTTGTTAATGTCGAGTGATGTGAACTTTGCGATCGCAGATATGGCATGTGCGATCGCCGGATTGATTGATGTCCCGATTGATCTGACTCAAACCCCGGAAACGATTGTTTTAATTTTGAAACAAAGCGGCTCAAAGGCGTTGATCGTTTCAAATCTAGATTTGCTTCAGCAGGTGATACCTTACCTTGATCCGCTGAAATATATTCTTTTAGCTGAAGTTCCCGAAGGCTGGCGATCCAATGATCCACAGCGCCTCTACTCGTTTGATCAAATCAGTTGCGTGACGCATTCGATCGATCGAGTCAATGCACTGTATCGATTGCTTTCTCCCCAAGACTTAGCAACGATCGTGTATGTCCCTGGAGCCGATGGAGAATGGCTCGGAGTCATGCTCACGCATGAAAGCCTTGCTGGAAACGCCTTGGCTGCGTTCGCAGCTTTATCGCGGCTGCAATGGGGAACAGCAGAAATTTCTCTTTCATTTCTGCCTCTAACTCATGTGTTCGCTCGATGCCTGATTTATGGTCATTTTTACTATGGACATACAATTTATTTCTCGACTGCCAATCGCGTGTTTAAACATCTGCAAGAAGTCAAGCCGACGATTCTGGCAACTGTTCCTTTATTGCTAGAGCGGCTTTATAGCAAAACGTTGGAACAGTCGGAGAAATTGACTTCTAAGCGGGAACGAATTGCATTTAAGCTGGCATTGCAGCTAGCAAAACGACATCAGCTTGGACAGTCAAGAATTGATCCGCTCTTGCAGAAATTTGTAGCTCGGTTTGGGTTTTCACGGTGGCGATCGCTGTTTGGAAATCGATTAAAGTATGTGCTTTGTGGTGGGGCAGCGTTGAAGCCAGAGCTAGCGACCGTGTTTGCGGCAGCGGGCATTGATATCTATCAGGGGTATGGGTTGACACAGGCAAGTGCAGTCGTGAGTTGTAATCGCGATCGTGCGAATCGTGCTGGAACAGTCGGGAAAGTGATTCAAGGCGTGGAAGTCGCGATCGCGCCTGATCACGAGATTCTAGTGCGGGGAGCTTATCTGATGCGCGGGTATTATCAAAATCCCAAAGCAACTGAAGCAGCGATCGATCCTGAAGGTTGGCTACATACGGGAGATTTAGGAACGTTGTCAACCGATGGATTTTTGCAAGTGACTGGACAGAAAAAAGCGCTGTTTAAGTTAGCGAATGGAAAGTATGTTGCACCGCATCCGATCCAGGCACGATTAAAACGATCGCCGTTGGTGAAAGATGCGATCGTGGTTGGAGCAGGACAAAAGGTGTGTGGAGCGCTAATTGTTCCAAACATTGAAGCATTGCAGCATCAGAAATTAGTAGGCGATCCAGCAACATTACTTAAGCATCCTTGTGTGCAGCGATTGATGGGCGCAACCGTCGATGAAGCGAACTGTCATCAGCCTTATTGGGCAGCCGTGAAGCGGTTTCGATTAATCAGTGATGCGACGAATTTAACTGAACTGACCAAAGAAACTCGATTGTTGTACAGTGAAGATAAGACTCAAGACGCTTCAGACTTCAATCTTCAAGAGTTAGACTGTCCGATCCTTGCGGTTGAAGCTTGTCCAACCTTTGCTCGATCGCTGAATCCTCGATTTACAACCTCTTAATCGGGAGGATTTTAATCTTATGTTTCAACCATTCCGAACAGTCGCAGTATTAGGCGCAGGTGTGATGGGAAGTCAGATCGCAGCACATCTGGCAAATATTGGATTATCTGTGCATCTTTTAGACATTGCTGCTCCAACTGGAGCGAAAAATGATGTCGTTGAAGGTGCATTTAAAAAGGCATTGAAACTATCACCACCGATTTTATTTACGGAAAAGACTGCAAGAAAAATTACGCTGGGTAACTTTGATGAGCATTTCGATCGACTTCGTTCGGTTGATTGGATCATCGAAGCCGTGATCGAGGATTTGCAGATCAAGCAACAGTTAATGGAACGCTTAGAATCAATTATTCAGCCTGAAACGATCGTTTCGACAAATACCAGTGGATTGCCGATTCGCTGGATTGCTAAAGGACGCTCAGAAGCATTTCGCAAGCGATTTTTAGGAACCCACTTCTTTAATCCACCGCGCTATCTAAAACTGCTAGAACTGATTCCAACTCAAGACACGGATGCGGCAGTCCTCGATCGCATGAAATGGTTTGCTGAGTTGTACTTAGGAAAAGGCGTGGTGATTGCCAAAGATACACCGAACTTTATTGCGAATCGGATTGGCATCTTTGTCACGCTATTGGGATTGAAGGCTTGGACTGAGCAGGGTTATTCGATCGAAGAAATCGACACGTTAACCGGAACCCTGATTGGTAGACCTAAATCAGCCACATTTCGGACAGCAGATTTAGTTGGGCTAGATACCTTAGTCGCAGTTGCCGATCATCTCTACCAAGCTGCACCGAAGGATGAGCATCGCGAGATGTTCCGTGTGCCGGATGTGTTGAGAAAAATGGTTGCAACTGGGACATTAGGCGCGAAAAGTGGACAGGGATTTTATAAAAAGCAGCAGGGACAGATTTTATCGATCAATCCAAAGACGTTTGCTTATGAACCTGCTCAGCCTTTGAACTTGGGTGAATTGGATCAGATTAACGCTTTACCTTTGCACGATCGCATCCGCAGGCTTTACACCAGTCCAGGACGCGCTGGAGACTTCTTCCGACAAAGCACATTAGAGATGCTGAACTATGGCGCACATCGGATTCCTGAGATTGCCGATGATCCGCATGAAGTCGATCGAGCCATGCGCTGGGGGTTTGGTTGGGAGATTGGGCTGTTTGAACTTTGGGATTTACTTGGATTTGAAACGGTGTTAGCAGATATGCAAGCTGCACAAATGACAGTGCCTGATTGGGTTAAACACTCTTTTTATCCAAACGTTGTGATTGAGGAGAAACAACCCGTTTGGCAGAATGCGGAAGCTGCTTTGTTAGACATGGGCGATCAAGTGCTATTGTACGAATTTCGATCGAAAGGAAATACACTAAGCAACAAAGTGCTCGAAGGCTTTGCAGTGGCGCTATCAATGCTAGAGACTACCGACTACAAAGGATTGGTGATCGGGAACAATAGCGATCATTTCTCAGGCGGAGCAAATCTCGTAGAGATGGCAACGATCGCACAAACCGGAAACTGGAGCGCGATCGAGACTTTAATCTCAGAGTTTCAAGCATTGCTTCAGCGAATTCACTACTCGCCGAAGCCGATTGTTGCAGCAATTCAGGGGCGCGTGTTAGGAGGTGGATGTGAGTTAGTTATGGCTTGCCCGAAAGTCGTTGCAGCGGCTGAAACCTACATTGGACTGGTGGAAGTTGGAGTGGGATTGATTCCGGGGGCGGGGGGACTGATGCGAATGGTGAGTCGAGCCGCAGAACGGTCTGCAACAGAAACGCCAAGCCAGGTTTTACCTTTTTTGAGAACTGCGTTTGAAACGATCGCTACAGCTAAAGTTTCCACCAGTGCCGCAGAAGCACAAATGCTAGGTTTCTTGCCGTGTGATGCGCAAATTTTGATCAATGGAGAACATCGATTAGAAGTTGCAAAAGCAGAAGTCTTACATCTTGATCGTATTGGCTATGTTCCACCTGCTCAGAACTGTTCAATTTTCGTACTTGGACAAGCCGGACGAGCCGCATTAGAACATACGGCCTATGTGTTTGAACAAGCTGGATATGCGAGTGAATACGATCGCTATTTAGCCTCTCGACTAGCGTTTGTGATGACAGGCGGAGAACTAACTGCACCTGCCTTTGTGTCTGAGGATTATCTATTACAACTCGAACGTGAATCATTTGTGCCGCTGCTTCATCAGGCAAAAACTCAGGCACGAATTGCACATTTGCTCAAAACGAAAAAGCCGCTCCGCAATTGAGGAGAACATTATGCAACCTGCTTATATTGTTAGTAGTGTAAGAACTGCGATCGCTAAAGCACCCCGCGGAAAGCTGCGGAACATGCGATCCGATGACTTGGGCGCGATCGTACTCAAAGCCGCACTCGAAACAGTTCCTGATCTCGATCTCAATCAGATTGAAGATGTGGTTTTTGGGTGTGCCTTTCCCGAAGCAGAACAAGGATTCAATTTAGGGCGAGTGATTGCTCAACGGGCTGGATTACCTGACTCTGTAGCAGGAGCAACCGTAAATCGATTTTGTGCATCGGGACTGCAAGCGATCGCACTGGCACATCAAGCAATTGTGACCGAACAAGCAGCGGTAATGGTTGCGGGTGGTGCAGAGTCGATGAGCTTAATTCCGATGGGCGGGCATGATTTGTTGCCGAATCCAGCTTTAATGTCAGAGCTACCTGAAGTGTATTGCACTATGGGAGCGACAGCAGAAAACGTCAGACAGCAGTATGATGTTTCTCGCGCCGATCAAGATGCGTTTGCACTGCGATCGCATCAACGCGCCATTCAAGCAACCCAAACAGGGCGATTTCACGATGAGTTGATTCCGGTTCCCATTCACGAAACGATTTATCAGGATGGTAAGCCTGAAGTTGTGGAAAGTATTCTGCAAACCGATGAAGGACCGAGACCAGATACTAGTCTAGAAGCGCTCTTAAAGTTACCTGCGGTGTTTCGGGTAGAAGGAACAGTCACAGCCGGAAACTCTTCTCAAACTTCGGATGGTGCAGCAGCGACGATTTTAGTCAGTGAAGCGAAGCTGAAAGAATTCAAGCTTCAGCCTTTAGGACGAATGTTAGGATTTGCTGTTGCAGGTGTCCCGCCTGAAGTCATGGGCATGGGGCCGGTCTTGGCGATTCCTAAGGTTTTACAGCAAGTCGGTCTGGGACTAGAAGACATCGGATTGATTGAGTTAAACGAAGCATTTGCCGCACAATCCTTAGCCGTGATTCGCAAGTTAGGGCTGAATGAGGAGATTGTGAATGTGAATGGAGGTGCGATCGCATTAGGACATCCTTTGGGATGTACGGGAGCGAGGGTGACAGCAACCTTACTACATGAGATGAAACGCCGAGGTGTTCGTTACGGATTGGCTTCGATGTGTGTCGGTGGTGGAATGGGCGCGGCGGCAGTATTTGAAAGTCTGTAGCGCCTCTGATTCGGAGAATAAACTATGCTTCTCTTACAATTTGCACTCCTGATTGTCTTGCTACTGACGCTCGGATTTATCGGTGTGCCGCTTTGGATGTGGTTAGGATATGGCGCGATCGCGCTTTTTATCTTCAATGCATCACTCTGGCTCTGGGGCATTTATGCTGCGATCGGGCTAATTCTAGCAGTGCCTCAAATTCGGCGACGAGTGCTAACAACACCAATCATGAAAGTAATGCGTGTCCCTAAAATTTCGGACACGGAGCGTGCCGCGATCGAGGCTGGAACCGTCTGGATCGAAAGAGAATTCTTTTCAGGTGCGCCGGATTTTGAACGCATGAATCAGGCTATCTATCCTGAAGTCACACCCGAATTGCAGACATTCTTGGATACGCACGTTGAGCAAGTTTGTCAAATGGCAACAGATTGGGACATTCATCAGCGCAAGGATTTACCTGTCGCAGTGTGGGACTATCTCAAGCAGGAGCGATTCTTTGGCATGATGATCCCGATCGAATATGGCGGCTTGGGATTCTCGAACTTTGCCTATAGCAGTGTGATGGCAAAACTTGCTTCTCGATCGTTTATCTATACTGCGACTGTTGGTGTCACGAACTCTCTCGGTCCCGCTAAGCTATTGCTCAATTATGGAACTTCAGCCCAAAAAGATTACTACCTCCCTCGACTTGCAAAGGGTGACGAAATTCCTTGTTTTGCTTTAACCGAACCCACTGCGGGATCAGATGCCGCAAGTATCACCGCTAAAGGCATTGTATTTCGAGGAGATGAGGGTCAACTGTGGGTGCGATTGAACTTCCGCAAGCGTTATATTACCTTGGGCACGATCGCAACTTTAATCGGACTCGCCTTTAAGCTCTATGACCCAGACAATCTACTCGGCAAAGGGGAAGAGGTCGGAATTACCTGCATTCTGATTCCAGCGAATACAGAGGGCATGATTCTAGGAAAACGACACGATCCGATGGGAGTTCCGTTCTACAATTCCCCGGTTGAAGGTCGAGATGTGATTGTTTCAACTGATCAAATCATTGGAGGTGTAGAGCAAGCTGGACAAGGTTGGAAGATGCTTATGCAAACCTTAGCGGCAGGGCGAGGCATTAGCTTTCCGGCAAGCTGTACGGGAGTTGCGAAGTTAGTTGCTCGTGTCACAGGTGATTATGCCAAAGTCAGACAGCAATTTGGTCGATCAATTGGTCAATTTGAAGGCATCGAAGAACCGCTCGCGAGAATTGGCGGACTGACTTATCTACTAGATGCGACTCGAATCTATACAGCGGGTGCGGTTGATGCGGGTGAAAAACCAGCGGTTGTTTCTGCGATCGCGAAGTATCAATTCACCGAAATCACGCGCAAATTAGTCAACGACGGCATGGACATTCTTGGCGGCTCAGGTATTTGTCGCGGGTCAAGAAATCTCCTAGCAAACTTCTACACTGCGATGCCGATTCCGATCACAGTCGAAGGCTCGAACATTCTCACGCGCACCTTGATGATCTTTGGACAAGGTGTGATTCGCTGTCATCCTTATCTCTATGCGGAAGTGATAGCAATTGAAGCGGGAGATGCGATCTCATTTGATCAAGTCTTGTGGAAACACATTGGTTCGATCGTTCGGAATAAAGTTCGATCAATTCTACTCAGTTTATCTCGTGGCTATCTTGCTCTAGTACCAGGAACCAAATTCACAAAGCGCTACTATCAAAAGCTGGCTTGGTCTTCTGCCATGTTTGCATTTCTCACTGATCTCTTATTAGTCGGTTTGGGGGGTACGCTCAAACGCCATGAGAAACTGACCGGAAGACTTGCGGATTGGCTATCTTGGATGTATCTCAGCATGGCAACATTAAGACGATTTGCAGCCGAAGGAGAGCAGCCAGCAGATTTGATCTTTGTACAATGGGCAATGAACTATAGCTTTGCTCAAATGCAACAAGCTTTAGAAGGGATTCTAGCGAACTTGCCAATTCCGACGATCGCCCGATCAATTCTCCTGAGCTTCGTTAGAATCAATCCGCTCAGCACCATTCCGACTGATACACTCGGAAGTCAAGTTGCACAAGCATTACAAACGACCGGAGAAAGTCGTGACCGGCTCACGGCTGGCGTTTACATTCCCACGCATTCTGATGAAGCATTGGGACGATTAGAGCAAGCATTTCAGCTTTGTGAGCAGGCTGAAGCCGTGATCAAGAAGGTCAAGCAAGCAAGCCGCTCAGGACAGTTCCCCCAAGAAAAAGGAGAAACATTAGTCGAGACAGCGCTGAAAATCGGAGTGATCACGCAAGCAGAAGCAGACTTAATGCGTTTGGCAGAATCTGCACGATTCGATGCCATTCAGGTTGATGCTTTTACCCTGCCGGAATATCAGGGAAATGGCGCAGCATTCGCAAGCAGTTTCTCTTCGCACGTGAAGACCGCAGATTCCGCTAAACTCTCACTCACGTAAAGCTGCCGTTTAGCTCCTAAGGCGTTTAGGTTTTACCCAGGCTACATAGCCCAAAATCAAAAGTCCAATTGCAGAAGCAGGTCCCACAAACAGATGAAGTACTTGCTGACCGGTCGCGATCAAAGCAACGCCAAATCCCAGGGCAAACACATTGGAGAAGAGTAGAAACAAAAAGACTCGCCAATCTCGCATCACTACGTACCAGTTATAAACAAAGATGATTGTAGGAATGAGCGAAATGAGTAGCATGAGACTTTTGCTGTCGTTCACCCCATAGCTCAAAGGTACAGCAATCAGGCTAGCAATGAGTAGGACATCCAGGAGCCGAGATTTTCTCAGCCCTAGTGCAATCAGACATATTCCTGCTGTAGTAAATGTGTAGAACAGGTGGTTAAGCGGAGAAATGTGGCTTTTGTAGAGCCAGTCATCGCCAATGTGTTCAGCAATTTCGTAGGACGTAGAGATCGCAAAGCAGGCAAACCCGCAGTAGATCAGCGGTAGCGATCTCAACTTAACAACGGTTCTATAAAATTCGCTGCGTTGAGAAAAGATCCAAATATTGATGGCAGCCACCAAATAGATAAAAAAATGCGCCGCAATGATGGCGACTTTTAAGGCTGTGGACATGGGTTGGCCTCCTAACCTCGCAAAATTCTTCCAAAAATGCACATGATAAAGCCCCAACTAGAGATATTTACAAAAGGCTTCTGATAATCAGTGTGAAGAACAGTGATGTTCTGAGTTAATACAGCTAAAGCAGAGGAGATACAAAGCTATCCATCATTGTAAAGGACTTTTAGGAACCGCAAGATTAATTTATGCCCTTCCTTGAAGTTGGTATGTCACTATCGTTGCTCGGAGTGATAACGCAAGCAGAAGCAGACTTGCAGACTTAATGCGATCGGCAGAATCGGCGCGATTCGATGGTATTTAGGTCAATGCTTTTACACTGCCGGAATATCAAGGAAATGGTGCAGCATTCGCAAGCGATTTCTCGCCAATTTACAAATCGTTGGTGTAGCTGTTCTCGGTATCGTTTTGCACTTAGTTCATGTTGCTATCGCTAACGGTTTTTAGACTCAATTCTACCGATCGACAACAATAGCTCTGCCCAATTACAGACCAAGCTGCTAAATCAAGTGCGTTAGGCTTTACAAAAGTTTATACAACGCCTTTCATTTTATGAATCCGAATTTGTTAGAAGCAACGCATGAGTATTGGCACAAACTGAATGAACTCGAAGCCGCTTACCAACGAGGGGAAGTCCCGATTGAAGAAGTCGATGCCAAAGTTAAAGGATTGATGGCAGAGTTGGGGCAATCGCGACGAGCAGCGTTCAGCCATTTTTTCAGCGGAGTTCGTCGGCTGTGGGATGAGCAGCGAGAGACGATCGTGGGCGTTTTGGGATTGGGCGTTTTGACTTACGGGTGGATTGTTGCGCGCTAAAAGGCTGGCGATATCGAATAGCAGACTTCTGACATCAGATTTCTGACATAAGGGGGATGAAGAAAGTGAGCCTAGTTGCGAATGATTAAACGGCTACCGTTTGAATTCACCTCCCAGGCTCTTTGCTGAATGACCAACTCAAATCAATACGTTCGCTACTCCCACGATGTAGAAGTCAAGCAATCGGATGAAGATAAACTCATCCGCCAAATTATGGACTCCGTTGCTCGGCAAGGACAAAAGGTGTTCGACAAACATCGTCATGCCATGCGCGGCGCTCATGCGAAAAGTCATGGCGGACTGAAGGGGGAACTGCAAGTTTACGACAACTTACCTACTCATCTTGCTCAAGGGTTATTCCGCGAACCCCGCACTTATCCGGTGATGATTCGCTTCTCAAGTGTTCCGGGTGACATTCTACCGGATAGTCTTTCGACCTTTCGTGGCATGGCAATTAAGGTGATTGGTGTAGAAGAGCCGAAGCTTCTTGCTACTGAACCCGATGCTGTGACTCAAGATTTTCTGATGCTCAGCAGTCCGGTTTTTCCGTCAGGGAATCTTGCTCGCTTTCTCCCTGAACAGTTGCTTCAGGAAAAGGTAGTGGTCAGTGCTCCAGAGGAGGCGCAACAACTGTTAGGACTGACTGCCCGCACAGTGAATGCAGTCACTCAGAAAGTAGGCATCAACCTTTATCCGACTGCATTGGGAATTACGCAACCTGAAACTCATATTTTAGGAGAGACGTACTATACCTCTGCTGCCCTGCGCTATGGAGACTACGTTGCTAAGTTAAGCGCAGTTCCCCTCTCTGCAAGTCTCCAGATGCTGATCGACAAAAGAATTGAGATGCAGAGTGCTTCTACTCTGCGCGATTTGATTGTGGAGTTCTTTCGAGAACAGTCGGCTGAGTATGAGTTGCGTGTCCAGCTTTGCACTAATTTGAAGACCATGCCAATCGAAGATACTTCGGTGCAGTGGTCAGAGCAGGACAGTCCTTATCAAGCGATCGCTAAAATCACAATTGGGATGCAGGAAGCTTATAGTCCAGCCCGTCAGGTGTATGTAGATGAAGTGCTGTCTTTCAGCCCCTGGCATACCATTGCCGAGCATCAACCGCTAGGAGCAATTCAGCGCCTTCGCAGGGAGGTTTATGAGGCTTCAAGTCGTTACCGACATGAGATGAACCAACAGCCAAAGGGAGAGCCACGTAGTATTGAGGAGATGCCCGATTAGAAAGGATGCCTTCGAGGGATTACTTTGATTGGCGATCGCATCTGGACTTTCTTGTAACAACAATCCTGCAAACTCCGACGACCTTGAAAAGAACATATTCAAAGTTAGGAAACTGCAAAAGCGAGTGATGCGATCGACAGCTAAGACAAGATAGGAGGTGCCGTGGGTTGAGCTTTAGAACTCAGGTATCAGCTTTGGGAGTTCGTGAATCAGCTTTAGAGGATCAAGGGTGAGCTTCGGACGGTTGTTAGAAGAGTGCAATGGGGTTGCTCCAGAGTTAATCAAGATTTTCGAAGAAATGAGAATGACTTTTGGGAGTAGGGATATTATATGGGCATTAATCTGTATAACTCGCTGCACAGGCGTTTTATACAGAAGACACTCTACCTAATCTCTAACTTGAGGGTGTTATGTAGAAGTCAATCTGCCTAATCCTCTAATTGCGAGTGTTAGACAGAAAATAGTCTGTCTAATCTATCGATTTGAGGCATTAGATGCGGCTTTTCTCTATCTAATCCATCCAATTGGGAGAGATAGACAGAATGGAAGAAAGCACATTCCGTCTAATAACAAGTTATACTGCTTAACCCTCGGCAAGAGTTTGTTTAAGGGTTTCGTTTCTTGTTTTCAGCAACTAGTGGGATAATTGAGAATTCAGCAGCTAATATGTCAACATGAACATGGATGAATTACACAAGGATTTACAACTCTTGGAATATTTATATAAAGAGTATGTTCGTTTAGGTGACTTGTGTGATTCTTATGCTAAGAGTTCATTTGATGACTTCAAGCTGCTTAGCGCGATTGGTGTTTTACTTGTTTGGAAGCCTATTGCCGAGCTAACAACAGCTTCCTCTTTCATTGTTCTTCTAGGCTTTCTTGCTATTCTTTTTATTGTCGCAATTATTGGCACAAGAGATTTGCTAAAGCAATCCCTTATCAACTACTACTTGTCTCAAATTCAGCTTTATGAAGAGGAAATAAGAAGAATTCTAGCTCAACCTGATACACCCATTTTTAACTTTGCTACTAATTGGGAGTACTGGCACAAACAAAAACATTTACCAGTTGCGGCTCGATTATATCTGTTAATTGCACTTACTGTTACAGTACTACCTAGTATTATATTGGCACTGCAAAAGCCGCATTGGTATGCTGCTATTTACGCATTAGTTGCATTGTTTGCACTAGCTATTTACCTAAACGCTACTCAAATCCTATTTAGAAAATCAAAACGCATTCTACCAAGTTCAAGAGGTCAAAATTAACAGGAGATAAGAATTATGGGATGCAGTATAACAATTCAAATGCAACGGACGGTTGAGGGATGCTGTTGCTAAGTTCAAGGTTGTCTATTGCCGCTGATTTGAACCGTTAATACGATCGCACCCCACCTTCTTAAAAATTCACTTTCCACTGAGTGAGGGTCACTTCGAGAATGAGGTCACTTTGCTCCTAGAGTCAGTGAGGTTCACTGCTGAAGTGAACTGTGTTCACCGCTGAACTGAATTAAGATCGCTTCTGGAAAAAAGGTCAGTTTGCCTCCCGCATCAGCAAAGTTCAATGCTGGAACTAACTCAGTTCACCCCTGTCCTAAATCCGGTTTATTGCTGAAGTCAAACCAGTTCACTTCCAACATGAGTCCAGTTCACTGCCGAGACGAGTGAGAGTGATCTCTAAAGTGAGTAGGGTTCATTTCCAATGGGAGTCCGGTTCGCTGCCGAAGTCTTTCTGATCAAGGTCGCACCAAACCCTCGCCCTTTGTAAATCCTGCAATCTGCTAAGCAATGTTCTCTTCACGATCGCACCTGGGCAAGCTGAAAGCAGTCTCGCAATCAACTTCTACAGTATGTCCACGAGAAAAAGCACCAATGGTACAAGTAATGGCAATGGGTCTGCGGTTCCTGCGAAGTTACGCTCTGCGCTAACCACATCCACCCCAGTCACCTTTCTATCTGAAACCTCTCTGTCTGCTGACGTAAGTTCCTTGAGTCAAATCAACCGTGATGAAATTCTGCAACTGCTCACACTCCTGCGAGACAAGTTACCCCCCTTGCGCGATCTCACCGCAGAAGAACGTCGATCGCTCTCCGGCATGGGCGACAAAAACCGCAGCTTTGCGGGCAAAGTCCTAGAAGTGATTCTGCAAGACCCAGAATTCTTGCCCCGCTCCTTTGATGTGAATCAATATCAACGCGATTTGGCAACCTTCGATGATCTCTCTACGATCGCGCTTGCCCTCACCCGATTGCTCGATCTGGTCAACGCGACTGCGACCGCAATCGGTTCAGAAGTCTACGACGATGCCCTGTCTGCCTATCGCTATGCCAAAGCCAGTGGTCAAGGGGCAAGCCTAGAAGCCATGATGACCGAGATGAAGCAACGGTTTGCCCAACAAGGCAAGAAGAAAGACAAAGAAGCTGAAAAATCAAAAGTCAAAGAGTGAGCGCGAACACCCAGAGCACCGCGATCGCACACTTACATTATTTAGAGGAGCCAGAGACTGATCCCTGGCTCCTTTTTGTTGGAACTGCGATTACCCGAAGGGGAACTTGCTTCGCAAACGCGATAGATCATACTCAAAGTCCCCCATTCTGGGGGATTTAGGGGGCGAGAATCTGTCGCATCCACAAATCAATCTGGTATCAAATTGTGGGATGTACCCATGCCAAGCTAATTCATCTTTTCATTCAGTAACACCGCAAAATTAGATAGGAATGGCGATCGTCATCCCCGCGCGGCGCAATCGTTCTGCTAAAACATTCCCTAGACCTGTCGCTGGCGTGAGAATGCCTCCTCTCGACAAACCGCCAGGTAACTCATCGATTTGAAGCGCCAGGCTCAAAGCAGCTTCACAGACGAATTTGACAGTCGCTCGATTGCCAGGGTCGCCTTGATCTCGAATGATGCCTCGCACTTTGCGTCCATCAGATGCAGTGCCGACTAATTCACAGGAAAACCATCCCTCGTTCATCGTTTGCTCAGAGGGCCCACTTCCCGGCTGAGGCAAAATCGGTTGGATCAGCGATCGTAGAGCAGATTGCTGCACTGCTCCCATCAATAACGCAAACCCTGTCGTCAAACCAACTGCTTTCAGCCCTGCGAGGGGTTCGTCCAGTTTGAGATACTCTTGATAAGCGAAATCGACACCATAAGGTTCTTGCCATTCCTCAAGCAAAGCGCAACTCCGACGAACAATGCGGGTGTTGACAGGTGCCATAAAGAAGGGAGCAATCCAAGTGTTGAGATCTGGATCAAAAGAGGGAAGTTGTGGGTCACGATTGCGCTCGATCTGAGGTTGAGTCTGATTTTGAGATGGATTCAGCAAGAAGGGTTCATTCATCTGTGTTAGCCTTCGTGAATCATAGAGGTTGAACGCAGACGCTAGTGTGCCTCCATTGAAGCCTCCAACCACCTGAAAGTAAGCGTTCACCTGCTGACAGGGCAGATGCAATACCTGTTGGATGTAGCGAACAATCAAGTAAGTGCCCAAATCGGATGGGACAGAATCAAAGCCACAGCAGGGAATAATGCGGGTGCCATCGAGTGCGGCTTGAGCATGGTAGCGATCGATGAGCGTTCTCACCCAAGGCGTTTCTCCAGTGATGTCAACATAGTGCGTTTTGAGTCGCACACACGCATCCACCAGGGCATTCCCGTAGAGTGCAAAGGGGCCAGCCGTGGTAAGAACGACCCGTGTTTGAGATGCGATCGCATCAATTGCCTGCTGATCTTGACTGTCAGCAACTAGCACATCCACGGTTACGCCGATTTCATCTCGAACTGCTTCTAACTTTTGGCGATTTCGCCCTGCGATCGCCCAGCGCACCGATTCAGAAGTAGCATACCTGGCAAAATATTGCACAGTCTGTTTGCCAACAAATCCACTTGCACCATACAGAACAACATCATAGGAACGTTCAGACATCACAAAAACCCTCAGCAGCAGGACTTCAAACTATAAAGGTGGCGCTAGATCAGGTGGCGCTAGATCAGGCAGCGAGTCAAGAAACGAGAGCGGTCGGCTCATCTGCTTCGCAAACCCCAGAATTGCCTGATCTCGATGTTCATAAAGCAACTGACCCTGAGTATCAAACAAAAACGTTGCACCGCGCTGCGTGAGATATGCCGAGTCAGGGACATAAGTTTTCCAATGGCTCAGCACTTCTGTCATATTTCGCAGTCGCAAAGTGGCGAGTTCAAACGGACGCTGGAAACCGCTACCCCCCGCCCATCGAAAGGTAGAGCCTTTAAGCGGTGGGAGCGGTGGCGCTTTGACAGTCTCTTCATCTGCGATCAACTGTGGGGCTTGTCGATCGCCTCGATAGCCTCGAAAGACTTCCGCTAGGGTTCCAGGGCTACCTATGCCAGCACACATCAGCCATAGATTGAGCCAAGCGTTTTGTGATGGAGAGAGCCAGGAAAGCTTGAGCGACAATCCAGGGGATAGCTCAAGTTGCTGATGTAGTTCCGCTGTCGGATCGACAAAGAGGCAATCGGGAGAAAAACCTGTATATGCACAGAACTTCTCGCCGGATTTAAGATCGCCGATTCCAACAGCACGAACCACGATTCCACCTGTTTGGAGTAATTGCGCCTCTCGCTGTATCCACCAAGCGTATTCGAGACTGTCGAAATCCCCCAGTTGTGACCAGAGCAACACAAGTGTTCGAGGAGTGGAATCACATCCCTCTAGGATCGGAACAGTAGCTCCATCACTGATGCGTTGGCGTTTGGTTTGGCTCAAGCGATCGTATAAGTCCATAGTGAGCAAATATACAAATAACAGTGCGTTAAGTCGTCAGAGAAACCTCTTCACTCGCCTAATCTTGGCACTTAGGCAACCAGGGAGACTTTTTTAATCGGTAGATCGGCAAGTGGAACTTTAATTGCTTCTGAAAAAATTGCCTACTGATCCAGCATCATCGACGGTTCTGCATCTCCTCGCTCCCATTAACGTAACGATGGTCGGACTCATGAGCAGTATTATCGCCTGTCTCACCCAGTTCGGTCTTCCTCTTTCATTCTGGGGGATTTAGGGGGCGCGATCAACTACGCATCTCACAAATGACTTAGGATTGCTATATGTAGTAAATCGGTAAAGTTCTAATGCAGGTGAAGCCTCTATATCGCTGCATTGAGAGGAAATCAAGATGACTGTAATCGACAAACTTGAAATCAGGATTGCGGATATTACTAAACTCGAAGTTGATGCGATCGTGAATGCTGCAAATAGCTCTCTTTTAGGCGGTGGTGGCGTTGATGGAGCGATTCACCGCGCCGCAGGTTCACAATTGGTTAAAGAATGTCGGATGCTGAGAGGCTGTCAAACTGGGCAAGCTAAGATCACCAAAGGCTATCAACTGCCTGCAAAGTTTGTGATTCATGCAGTCGGCCCTGTTTGGCAAGACGGCAGAAAGGGTGAACCAGAACTCCTAGCCTCTTGCTATCGCGAAAGCCTGAAATTGGCAATTCAACATGAAGTGAGAACGATCGCATTTTCGGCGATTAGTTGTGGCGTTTATGGCTATCCGATCGAGCAAGCTTGTGAGATTGCGCTCCGAGAAACAATCAGCTTTCTGCATGAGAATGACGCGATCGAAAAAGTAGTTTTCGCTTGCTTCAGCTCCGAAGTCTACAGCGCGTATCAAACTGCTTTGACTACGATCGAGTAACTGGTCTATCTTTTCAAAGCACTTGTCAGAAACATCACAATTAAAGCAGAAAGAGCCAGAGAACTAGCTCGATTGCAGATCCGCCAATAGGAGGTTTATTCGCTCTGCTACATCTGCTTTACCTTCTGCTGGAGCATCGCGCAGAAAAACATCAATAATAAACCAGCGACATAAGAGCGGATCGACCGACACAAGATGTAGCATCACCTGATTGAGAACTTCGGTGAGTAGTGCATCCGGCAGACGACGCAGTTCATTGCGAATTACGATCGCTTCTTCCAGGTTTTGGCTCTGACCCACTTTCAGCACAGCTTTGACGACAGAATCGACTAAGCGATTGAAATCTTCGGCGTTGGGTTCTTGGTTGAGCGACTGACCTTTCAAAAGCTGATTCCTTTCTTCGTTAAATTAGCAGGATCTAGGCTATCAATTTAGCGAAATGCTAAGCGAGACGCTACAGTCCTCCCTGAGAAAACTTTAACTGATAGCAGGAAGTTATCCTCTATCTAAGGATAGAGAACAAGATAGAAAGCAGCAAAAACTACCTCTATTGGTAGAGGTCATATATAGACATGGAAGATGGATAATGAGTTCGGAATACGTCTCTGGTATCGAATTGAGGCAGAGAAAATTCTGATTTTGGCTTAAACTACCTGCCTACCTTGCCATGACAACCGCACCTCTCACCAGCGAACCGGATAATCTTGACCTTCAGCAGCTTCTCAGAACGCTGGTTGAAGTGAAAAAGGGCAACTTCTCTGTCCGAATGCCGATCGACCAAACCGGAATTGCAGGGAAAATTGCCGATACGCTCAATGACATCATCGAGATGAATGAGCAAATGGCAACCGAGCTAGAACACATCAGCACCGTGGTTGGCAAAGAAGGCAAAATTAGCGAACGTGCTGCGATCGAGAATGCGCGGGGAGCATGGAAGGCATCGATCGGCTCTGTGAATACGCTGATCACAGACTTAGTGCAGCCTATGACCGAGACGACGCGGGTGATTCGGGCAGTAGCAACCGGAAATTTGACTCAAACGATCGCGACTGAGATTGAGGGCAGACCCCTACAAGGGGAATTTCTGCAAACGGCTCAGATCGTCAACACCATGGTCGATCAGCTTAATTCCTTTGCTTCGGAAGTAACGCGGGTGGCGCGGGAAGTGGGAACCGAAGGAATGTTGGGGGTGCAAGCAGATGTGCCCGGAGTCGCGGGTACATGGAAGGATTTGACCGATAGCGTGAACTCGATGGCGGGCAATCTCACAGCACAGGTACGGAATATTGCAGAAGTGACGACTGCGGTGGCAAATGGCGACCTATCCAAAAAGATTACGGTCGATGTCAAAGGTGAAATCCTAGAGTTGAAAAACACGATCAATACGATGGTGGATCAGCTTAATTCCTTTGCTTCGGAAGTAACGCGGGTGGCGCGAGAAGTGGGAACCGAAGGAAAGTTGGGCGTGCAAGCAGATGTCCGAGGGGTTGCTGGGACGTGGAAGGATTTGACCGATAGCGTGAACTCGATGGCGGGCAATCTCACAGCACAGGTACGGAACATTGCAGAAGTGACGACTGCGGTGGCAAATGGCGACCTATCGAAGAAAATTACGGTCGATGTCAAAGGTGAAATTCTAGAGTTGAAAAACACCGTTAATACAATGGTGGATCAGCTTAATTCTTTCGCTTCGGAAGTAACGCGGGTGGCGCGCGAAGTAGGAGCAGAAGGAAAGCTTGGCGGTCAAGCGCAGGTCAAGGGAGTTGCCGGAACTTGGAAGGATCTCACTGATAGCGTGAACTTTATGGCGGGGAGTTTAACCGCGCAAGTGAGAAACATCGCAGAAGTGACGACTGCGGTGGCAAATGGCGACCTATCGAAGAAAATCACGGTCGATGTCAAAGGCGAAATTCTTGAACTGAAGAATACCATCAACATCATGGTGGATCAGCTCAATTCTTTTGCTTCGGAAGTGACGCGGGTAGCGCGGGAAGTGGGAACTGAAGGGAAGTTAGGGGTGCAAGCTCAAGTGCGTGGCGTTGCCGGAACCTGGAAGGATCTGACCGACAGCGTGAACTTCATGGCAGGTAATTTGACCGCACAGGTAAGGAACATTGCTGAAGTAACCACAGCCGTTGCAAATGGAGATCTGTCCAAGAAAATCACGGTCGATGTCAAAGGCGAAATTCTCGAACTTAAGAACACGATCAACACAATGGTGGATCAGCTGAGTTCATTTGCCTCAGAAGTGACGCGGGTGGCGCGGGAAGTGGGTTCCGAAGGAAAACTTGGTGTCCAGGCAGATGTACGTGGCGTTGCCGGGACGTGGAAAGATCTCACCGACAGTGTGAACTTCATGGCGGGGAGTTTAACCGCACAAGTGAGAAATATTGCAGCCGTGACGACTGCGGTTGCGAATGGTGACCTATCCAAAAAGATTACGGTCGATGTCAAAGGTGAAATCCTAGAGTTGAAGAACACCGTTAATACAATGGTGGATCAGCTTAATTCTTTTGCGTCAGAAGTCACCCGCGTGGCGCGGGAAGTGGGATCAGAAGGAAAACTAGGCGTACAAGCAGAAGTCAAGGGCGTTGCAGGGACGTGGAAAGATCTCACCGATAGCGTGAACTTTATGGCGGGGAGTTTAACCGCGCAAGTGAGAAACATTGCTGAAGTGACAACGGCGGTGGCAAATGGCGACCTATCGAAGAAAATTACGGTCGATGTCAAAGGTGAAATCCTAGAGTTGAAAAACACGATCAATACGATGGTGGATCAGCTTAATTCCTTTGCTTCGGAAGTGACGCGAGTGGCGCGAGAAGTGGGAACCGAAGGAAAGTTGGGCGTGCAAGCCTATGTCCGAGGTGTGGGTGGCACCTGGAAGGATTTGACCGATAACGTCAATTTGATGGCGGGCAATCTCACAGCACAGGTACGGAACATTGCAGAAGTGGCAACTGCGATCGCGAATGGCGATCTATCCAAAAAGATCACCGTCGATGTCAAAGGTGAAATCCTCGACCTGAAAAACACCATCAACACAATGGTCGATCAGTTGAGTTCCTTTGCCTCGGAGGTGACACGGGTCGCCCGTGAAGTAGGGACTGAAGGGAAGTTAGGCGGTCAAGCGCAAGTCGTTGGAGTCGCTGGAACCTGGAAGGATTTGACCGATAACGTGAACTCGATGGCAAGCAATCTCACAGCTCAAGTGCGAGGCATTGCAAGAGTGGTCACTGCGGTTGCTAACGGAAACTTGAAACTCAAGTTAATGCTCGATGCCAAAGGTGAAATCGAAACGTTAGCCGACACGATCAACGAAATGATTGATACGTTGGCAACGTTTGCAGAACAAGTGACCACCGTAGCGCGAGAAGTAGGAAGCGAAGGCAAACTGGGAGGACAAGCGAAAGTTCCGGGGGCATCGGGGACGTGGCGCGATTTGACCGACAACGTGAATGAACTCGCAGCCAATTTGACAACGCAAGTAAGAGCGATCGCTGAAGTCGCAACGGCGGTTACGAAGGGAGATTTAACGCGATCGATTTCCGTTGAAGCAAAAGGAGAAGTCGCGGTTCTCAAAGACAACATCAACCAGATGATCGCTAACCTGCGCGAAACGACGCAAAAGAACACTGAACAAGACTGGCTCAAAACCAACTTGGCGAAGTTCACTCGAATGCTGCAAGGTCAGCGCGATCTGGAGACGGTCTCCAAACTGATTCTGTCGGAGTTGGCTCCCTTGGTTTCGGCGCAACACGGGGTCTTTTATCTGATGGAAGCGAGCGAGAATCATGCGCCTTATCTCAAGCTACTTAGCACCTATGCTTATCGAGAACGCAAGCACTTAGGCAACCGCTTCCAACTGGGAGAAGGACTCATCGGACAATGTGCGTTAGAAAAAGAGCGCATTTTGCTCACCGAAGTCCCGCCCGAATACATCAAGATTAGTTCGGGGTTGGGCGAAGCGTCTCCATTCAACGCAGTTGCGCTACCTGTGTTATTTGAAGGGCAGGTGACGGCTGTGATCGAGCTTGCCTCGTTCTCTCGGTTTAGCGATATTCACTTGACCTTCTTCGACCAGTTAACTGAGAGTATTGCGATCGTACTCAATACGATCGCGGCTAGTATGCGAACCGAGGAACTCCTCAAACAGTCGCAATCTTTAGCAGAAGAACTCCAAAGCCAGCAGAAAGAACTCACAGAAACCAATCAACGATTAGAACAACAAGCACAATCGCTGAAAGCTTCTGAAGAACTCCTCAAGAATCAACAGGAGCAACTCCAACAAACCAATGAAGAACTCCAGGAAAAAGCAGAACTGTTAGCGGTACAAAACCGAGAAGTTGAGCGCAAAAATCAAGAGATTGAGCAGGCGCGTCGATCGTTGGAAGAAAAAGCCGAACAGCTCGCCCTGAGTTCTAAATACAAGTCTGAGTTTCTGGCGAATATGTCACACGAGTTGCGAACGCCGCTCAACAGTCTATTAATTCTTGCCCGTCTCTTTGCCGATAACACTGAGGGCAATCTAACGGATAAGCAAATCGAGTATGCCCGAACCATTCATTCTTCTGGAAACGATTTGCTGGGGCTAATTAATGACATTCTGGATCTAGCGAAAATCGAATCGGGAACAATGTCGCTTGATCCAGAACCAATGACATTTACTGACCTGCGTAACCATCTCGATCGTACCTTCCGGCAAGTTGCCCAAGATCGCAGTCTTGATTTCCAGATGCACTTTGATCCGCAGTTGCCGCGCAGTTTGTACACCGATGCGAAACGGCTGCAGCAAGTGCTGAAAAACTTGCTCTCGAATGCCTTCAAGTTTACTGAACAAGGTCAAGTGAGCTTCAGAGTAAGTCTTGCATCTGGGGGCTGGAGCTTTGATCAAGACACCCTGAATCGTGCCGATCGTGTGATTGCCTTTGCCGTTTCTGACACTGGAATTGGCATCGCTCCGAACAAACAACAGGTGATTTTTGAAGCATTTCAGCAGGCAGATGGGACGACCAGCCGTAAGTACGGTGGTACAGGCTTAGGCTTATCGATCAGTCGGGAAATTGCTCGATTGTTAGGTGGCGAAATTCGATTGCAAAGCGAACTAGGGCGGGGGAGTACTTTTACGCTATATCTACCCCAAAGTGATAGCGGACGTTGGGATTCATCCAGGTCTGAGTCAGCGCTCTCCGCTTCCCAACCTTCGGTAGCTCGGTCTACGGCAATGCGATCAGCCTCCGAAGCTCCAACCCCTATCAGCAATCAGTCAGAAACAGCGATTACGGTGTTTGAGCGTGCGATCGAAGATGACCGAGACAGCATTCAGCCGGAAGACCTGACCCTGCTGATTATCGAAGACGATGTGAATTTTGCTCGAATTCTACTGGATTTAGCACGGCAGCAAGGCTTCAAAGGCATCGTTGCAACACGTGGCAATGTTGGTCTAGAACTAGCACAACAGTTCAAACCTACGGCAATCATGCTCGACATTCGCCTGCCCGTTCTGGATGGATGGATGGTGTTAGATCGGCTGAAACACCACAATGACACTCGCCATATTCCCGTTCACATCATGTCCGTTGAGGAGGGCTTACAACGGAGCTTACGGCAGGGTGCGATCGCTTACCTGCAAAAGCCAGTGAACAGTGAATCTCTACTCAATGCTTTGGCAAGCATCAAAGAATTCGTCGAGCGACCAATGAAGAGTTTGCTCATTGTGGAAGATGATGACGTGCAACGTCGAAGCATTGTTGAGTTGATTGGCAGTACGGATGTAGTCAGTACGGCTGTAGCAACTGGGGCAGAAGCGCTAGAAATGCTGCGATCGCAACGCTTTGACTGTCTTGTTCTAGATCTAGGGTTGCCCGATATGGATGGATTTGCCTTCCTTGAGCAAGGCAAGCAAGAACAGAGCCTCGCCCATTTACCCATTATCATCTACACCGGAAAAGAGCTTACCGCTCAAGAAGAACGAGAACTGCGGCGCATTTCAGACACAATCATTCTCAAGGATGTACGATCGCCAGAACGCTTGCTTGATGAAACTGCCTTGTTCCTGCATCGCGTGCAAGCGAACTTACCGGAAATGCAGCGACAGATGCTAGAGCGATCTCAGCAACAGGATACTACACTTGCAGGCAAGAAAATTCTCATCGTGGATGATGATATTCGGAATATCTTTGCCTTGACGAGTGTACTAGAGCGTTATCAGATGGCAATTCTCTACGCAGGAAATGGTCGAGAAGGCATTACGATGCTGCAAGAGCATCCAGATGTTGATTTAGTGTTGATGGATGTGATGATGCCGGAAATGGATGGCTATGAAACAACACGAGCGATTCGACAGGTCAACCAGTTTCGAGACTTGCCGATCATTGCGCTGACTGCAAAAGCGATGCGGGGCGATCGAGAAAAATGTATGGAAGCCGGAGCATCAGACTACATCACTAAGCCTGTCGAAACTGATCAACTCCTCTCCGTACTTCGAGTTTGGCTTCAGCGCTAGTTCTATTCTTTCCGTGAAACTCCCCTATGTCTCCTGCACTCATACACTAGGAAAAACAAAGACAGACAATAAAAATAACTAAAGCGATCGCTTGTCCTGTTCTCATAATGGTTTTTCCTATTCGGGTTGTTCTTTTCGAGCAGGACAGGTAGGGGTTAGGGGTTGATCGATCGACCAAATCGGCAATTGATTAACCTGCTCTATAAAAAACCAACGACCCTACTACAGTGGCAAGCAAAAATGGCACACACTCAAAGCTCAAGTCGTCGTAGACTATCTCAGTGAACTGATTGTCTGTACTGCGTTTGGCAAAGGGCGACAGCATGATTTCCGTTCATTGCAGCACCCAGCAATCGCAACGAGGCGCCCCTGTTGAAGACCGCCCTGCCACAAGTCACCCGCATCGCTCAGCAGGTCGGACTCGACCTGAACCAGATGATCGTCAGCTTGGATAGCGTTTACGATAGCCGAGCCAACCGCAAAGCCATTTTCAATCGCGGCAGGGTTCCGAATATTCCTGCAAATCCGCGCAGCAGAAAAATTCCGAAGCGGGCACGCAAACCGATTTTCGACCCAGCCATCTTTCAGGAGCGCTTTCGCACCATTGAGCGCATCTTTGCTTGGGAGGATAAGTTCAAGCGCTTACTGCTACGTTTTGAACAGAGACCCAGAATGGTCATGCCTTGAAATCAGAAATATGGGCAAAAGTAGCAGGAAGCCGATCCCAATCGATCGTTCTGTTCCTGTGAAAGCTCAATCTGACCTTGCGATTCAATCTCTCCTGTTAACTTTTATGCAAAATCCGCAACCAGTTGAAGGACAAGTGAAAGGAGTTCACAAAGAGGACAGTGTGTCTCAAGCGAGATTCATCGAAGAAATCTTTGGAGTGAGCGCTTAAGAAGTGAGCGCTTAAGATAACGTGAGTTCGACGCAAATTCTTGACTACGTTTAGATCTGCGCGTTGCCCCCTAAATCCCCCACGGGTGGGGGACTTGGAGAAGCAAAATTCCCCAATCTCATGAGTTCTCCCGACCGTCAAAGTCCCCCACCCGTGGGGGATTTAGGGGGCAGGATCGAGCCTAAACGCAGCGAGGAAATCCGTCGAGCTGACGTTAAGATAATACGATTGGTACAGTTCGTTACAGAGATGATATTAAGCGCATGAATTCAAAGCCCCCCTTTCGAGAACTCGGACGGAAATCCCAAAAGCACAAACTCAAGTCTGGAATCAAACAACGATTCAATGGAGCCTGT
>JACJNW010000009.1 GCA_014695195.1 Cyanobacteria bacterium FACHB-DQ100
CGTTATACTCAGACCAGTTGCGGATGCGGTAGCTCATCGCTGTGAAGGCTTGTTGGTGGTACTTCAAACCTATCACGTCGCCGCTCCGCAACCCCTATTCATGCAACAACGCCACTGCGATTACTGATTTCCCCATTTTGGAGTGTTGTTTTGCATAGCCTTGCTTTATCTAGGTCTAATAGCTTGCGTCTTTAAGGTTTGCTCTTACCAAATTAGTGCGGCTCAAATTTGCTCTCGTCAAATCAGCTTCGCTCAAGTCCGCTTTTGCCAGTTTGGCTTCACTCAAGTCTGCTTCTATCAGTTTAGCCTTACTCAAATTTGCTCCTCTCAGATCAGCTTTACCTAGGTGTGCTTCGCCTAGCAGCGATCCACTCAAGGTTGCTCCACGCAGCAAAGCCTTACTTAAGTTTGCTCCACTCAGAGCAACATGGCTCAAATCTACTTCGTTGAGATAAGCATTTTGCAGTATGCCTACTCCCTTTTCAGGAGTTAGAAGATCTAAGGAGCGTAAAGACCCAATGAGCAACTTCTGTCTCTCTGTATCTAATCCTCGTAAGGCAGTGGCGGTTCGGGCTTGAGCAAGGATGATTGCTCAACTGGCTCATTCTGAAAGCAACCCGGCAGCGATTCGCGCGAGGGGCAACGATACAGCGATCTTAACTATCACCCCCGAGATCGCCTACATCATCCGATGAATCACCGAGACAAGAGCAATTTCCCTGGATCAAATCGCAGTTAGACTCTTTCCCTTGAGCCTCAGAAATTGATGGCTCTTAGTAAAGATTGAATTCGTTGTTCTAACCTTTAAATATTTATTGCTAAACTTTCTGCACTGGACAGTGGAGTGTGCCGCTAATGAACATCTCAATTCGGCTCCTTCAAGAAAACGAGCTACCTACAGCAGACCATATTTTCCGACTCGCCTTTGGCACTTTTATCGGATTGCCTCAGCCCACCGATTTTGGGGGTGATGCAAACTATATTCAGCCGCGTTGGAGAATTGACTCGACAGCGGCATTTGCGGCTGAAATGGATGGGAAACTGGTCGGTTCCAATATCGCTGCTTATTGGGGGAGTGTCGGTACATTTGGTCCGCTCAGTGTTCACCCTGACTTTTGGGGCCAAGGGATTGCTCAACGTCTCATCGAACCTGTGATAACTCAATTTGCTCAGTGGGAGACACAACAGGCTGGATTATTTACCTTTCCCAATAGCCCAAAGCATCATGCGCTTTACCAGAAGTTTGGGTTCTACCCCCGCTTTCTGACCTTCATTATGGCAAAACCCATTCAGATCGTTCAGCAAGATTTACCAGGAGTAAAGTACTCCGGACTGGGTTCACAGCAGCAATCTGATTGTCTCAAAGAGTGCGCCAAACTCACGGATGCGATTTACTCAGGGCTAGATTTATCGCGTGAAATTGAAGCGGTTCATACTCAAAATCTAGGTGATACTGTTTTGCTGTGGGATGAAACAGGTCTAACAGGATTCGCGATTTGTCATTGTGGTGCAGGCAGCGAAGCAGGTCGCGATGTCTGCTATGTCAAGTTTGGAGCAGTGCGCCCAGGAGCGAAAGCTGGAGAACAGTTTGAACATTTACTAACGCTATGTGAAGTATACGGAGCGACTCAAAAAACGCTACGTCTCATGGCTGGCGTGAATACGAGCCACGAGGCAGCTTATAGCAGAATGATTGCTCGACGGTTTCGCGCTGAGATTGTCGGAGTTGTAATGCACAAGCCAAACGAACCTGGATACAATCGACCAGATGTTTTTGTACTAGACGATTGGCGCTAATGAAGATGGGTTTGAGTAGTGATTAAGCGAAAGTAAGAATTTCTACTTTTTGGATGGTGGCTGAAAGAACATCTTTTAGTGCGCTCTGAGCATCAGTTTATAAGGTAAAAGCTATGTTTAATATTCTTTGAGGAATTGCCGTTCTGCTCTTCATTTTCTGGATTGCAGGATTCGCGCTTCACATTGCAGGTGGATTGATTCATCTATTGTTAGTTCTAGCGATCGCTATAGCAATCTACAATTTCGCAATGAGTCGTGATGCGCGTCAATAGAACTGCACTACGTCTAGATGCTTCTGTACTTATAGTATTTCAGCACGGACGGAACTGGAAGCATCTTCCTCTTGAAATGAGTAGAAGGACTCGATTCAGCAAAGAGACTCGTCGCAATTGAGTTTTGCTGAATTGAACTCCTTGCTTGCCCTCACCATTGAGAAGCGATCGCACTTACAAGCAGACCACTGATCAAAATGGTGCTCAACACCTTGAGAATTTGGCTGCTCCGTTGCTCCTGACTCCAGATCTCCTGATAAGACAATTCCTGATTCTGGAGCAGAAAGAATGCTGGAGGACTCATTCCAGGAAAGAGCCGACTGATCCCAAAGTGGAGAAAAAACCGTATCATCCACAATCGTCCCCGCAAGCGATTCTGATTATATTGCCAAGGGGCTGCGGTCTGAGCAAGTCGAACCACCGCCTTTACATCCATTGCTCGAATCGCTTCATAACGTGGAAGTGCCTGTAATAAATCATTTTGATTTTGCCATAGGCTGTCATTCAAAACAGCCACATCTTCCAACGCAGCATTCACACCTTGTCCAATATCTGGGGGAAAACAATGAATTGCATCTCCTAACAGCACAACACCAGCCCGGATCGCTTCCGATGATTCTTGCCTCAATAGATAGTGCAATCCAGAGCAAAACTGAGGAATTGGAAAAACGCCACCGTCACTTTTAGCAAATCGATCGGCTTCTTCAATCGAGATGATTTGACGAACGGGCAGTTGTGGGAAGTCTTGCTCTAAAAACTGGAGGACTTGCTCACCCGTTTTCAAGTTCCAAATCTGATGATCTGGATGGGTAATGATATTCACAGTACGCGGCGCGGTTTCATCTTTGAGGGGCAAAAGACCGAGCGTGAGAAACCGAGTGCGACCATGCCATATTCCACGAATGGCATAAGCCCTTGTAGAAACAGCATGGTCTTGATGTTGAGCATCAAGCGGAAAGTTCGGCGGAAGGCTCAACACTTTGTATCGCAATCCAGAACTAGGAGAAGGAAATTGCTGCATTTGAAATCGGTCAGTATGATCCCACTGCTTCAACGTAGTGCGGACAACCGATCGAATCCCATCACAGCCGACTAAAAGAAATGGTTCAAATCGCTCAACCTCGCCATCCGATTGTCGAGCGACGACTTCCAGCGTTTTGATGCCCTCCTCCGTACTGATTTGATTTCTGTGCATTGAGTGTCGAAGCGAACAGTAATGTGATCTTGCCAGTTGCGCTCGATTTCTTCGTAGAGCAATTGGACAAATACTCTTCGAGGAATCCAATACGCCGTTTTTCGGTTGGAATTAACGATCGGCAATTTTGAGGTTTTGCGCTTACCGTTGGGCTGGATGCGGGTGATGTAGAACGCTGTATTGGGAACACCAAACTTAGGTAGTAATTCAGTCAGCCCAAGCAAGTCTGTCAATTTTTGACCACGACCGTCAATGAGATAGTTGAACGACTTATCTGGCTCATAGTAGTCAGCAGCTGTGCGCTTTTCTAGCACAGTAATGTTTGTCCATCCTCGGTTTGCCAACATGAGTGCTGTAGCGAGTCCTGCAGGTCCTCCTCCAATCACCAAAGCATTATTGTGAGGAAGACCTATTTCGGTTGGCGTAGGTTGAATCAACATGGAGAGTCTAGAACAAGTTCACTTAGCTCTCATACGATATCGCAATCAAAAGAAAACAAGTTTCTCCTAACGGCACAAGTTGAGGTAAGAGGATCACACCTTTAATTCGGTATTGTCAGGTTAACCGGAACGTAGAATAATCGTACTGGTTCAACTTTAAGAACGACTGCTTGCCCATGTACTCCCGTCATCGCTTCCCTGGTGAAATTATTAGCTACTGCGTTTGGCTGTATTACACCTTTCCGTTGAGCTACCGGGACA
>JACJNW010000010.1 GCA_014695195.1 Cyanobacteria bacterium FACHB-DQ100
CCCTGCGATTTGTTTTTCAAAGGCGGGAAGGGCTTCGCGGATTGCCGCGATCGCGTACTCTGGCAAGCTCGAACCCAAATCTCCTAAATGCACACCCGGCGCGTAGGACGGCAACACACTGCCAAACTCGCGCGACGGACGATCGGCAATAAAGTCTCCCACTAATTGCCCTGGAGCCTCATAGGTTCCGCCCCCTAACTCAAACGCCCGCATCTCCAACTGTCGCTGCAAAGCAATCCCCCCTAAAGGACTCCCTGGATAATCTTCGGGCGTAATGCCAACGACAATCCCACTATTGGCATTGCGTTCATTGCGAGAATACTGGCTCATGCCATTCGTGACGACATGCCCTGGCTCTGAAGTCGCAGCAACGACTAATCCACCGGGACACATACAGAAGCTATACACCGATCGCCCATTTTTGGCATGATGCACTAACTTATAATCTGCCGCTCCCAATCGTCGATCGCCTGCATATTGTCCGTATCGGGCGCGATCAATCACGGGCTGCGGATGCTCAATCCGGAACCCGATCGAGAACGGTTTCGGCTCAATATAAACGCCTTGATCGAACAACATCTGGAACGTATCGCGGGCGCTGTGTCCAACCGCTAGCACCACATACCGACCTTCAAGGATTTCTCCGCTGTCTAAGCGAACGCCCTGCACCTGCCGATTCTCGATCAAGACCTCTTCGACTCGGCTTTGGAAGCGAATCTCACCGCCCAAGGATTCGATCGTGGCTCTCATCTTCTCAACGATTCCCACCAGCTTAAATGTCCCAATATGCGGACGATTCACATACAGGATCTCCGGTGAAGCGCCCGCATTGACCAATTCCGTCAACACTTTCCGCCCATAGTGTTGCGGATCGCGAACCTGGCTGTAGAGTTTGCCATCGGAGAACGTTCCTGCTCCGCCTTCGCCAAACTGGGCATTCGATTCCGGATTAAAGTCGGCTCTCTTTTTCCAAAAGCCAAACGTATCTGCCGTGCGATCTCGGACTTGTTTCCCCCGCTCCAGCAGAATCGGGCGAAATCCCATCCGCGCCAGCATCAGTCCCGCAAACATCCCACAGGGACCCGTGCCAATCACGATCGGGCGCTCTGTAAATCCTTTCGGAGCTTGAGCCACGATCCGATAGCTCATATCTGGTGTCTCTTTCACCCGCCGATCTTTCTTAAACCGTTGCAGCACTCGTTTTTCTTGCTTTATTTCTACGTCCAGAATATAGACCGCAGTAATCTTTTCCCCTCGATTGCGGGCATCATAGCTACGCTTAAAAATGGAATACCCAACCAATTCTTCTGCTGTAAGGTGCAGCATATCGAGAATGGCGCTTTCAATTTCCGCTTCAGTATGATCTAACGGGAGCTTTATTTCACTAAGTCGCAGCATAATCCAGAGTCCAACCGACAAAGTTCAGGATAACGTCTCCGCGACACAACCTATACAACACCGTAGCCGGTGTAGGGGCGCTTACGGCATAGCTCTGCTCGGTCTTCAGATTCACAAGTCTAATCAGCGATACTTCCAACCCCCTTTTCAGCCTGACTGGCGCTGCCATTGTAGTACCAGTCCAGCCCAAGGGTCGTTTTGCCACTTTTGCGGATAAATGAGCTATCCATCACTCCCAAGAGACCTTGCCCGGTTTCAAGACTGACTTCCACAATGCTTAAGTTCAATTCCACAAAGTCGAAGGAGTGCTCATACTGCCGTCGATAGGTTTTCTCATTCAAATCGCTGTATCGACTGAGATTGCTAAAGTTCACCTTGCCGCACACCACCACAATCGTCGTGAATAAGGTCACGAGAAACTTCAATTGCGGTTTGCAAGATGACCCACTTTTTCAAGTTGGCTCTGTACAATTTCCATATGGCTATTCGTCCGGCGCGTTTTTACTTATCAGCACCTTAAGGGACGAATAGTTTTCCTGTCGAGTCCCCCTAAAAACTGTCTGAAGTATTGATTTAGAGCGAAATCTAGTTAAGTTGACGATGCTGGCTAAAGATATAGATAGGCATTGGAATTTAACTGAGCGGTTTCGGCTTCTGGTTGCACCAAGATATTGAACGCCGTTTCTGCAATAAGTTTATGAGCAGCAGTGGTAATGTGAATGCCATCCCAGAATAGAAAATGCTCTGGGGATTGATGATTAAACTGACCGCTGAGATAAGCGTGCTGAGTATTCGTCAAGCCAAACGGGAGGGAATTGGTCATAACGCGCTGATAGAGGTTACAGGCATCCAGTAAAATAATTCGGGCAGCAGGTAATTCCTCCTGAATTCGCTCCAAAGCGCGACATAGATTGAGATTGTGTGCCTTGGACAATGCACTGAGAGCTTCAGCATTATCACGAATGCGTGTGGCGGGAAGTTGTCCCAAATCCGGCAGGTTTGCCACCAGGATTCTTCTACCTCCCAATCTTGCCACTTCAGCGATCGCCCTGGTCAACGCCTCTACGGGTAGGACTGGGTTCGTTTCTCCCTGAAAATAATCATTTGCACCAATCCAGAAGATATAAAGCGCAGATGAGTTTATCTGGACATGGGACTGGAGAAACGACTGCAACTGCACCCCAAGATTGGGAGCGAGCATACTGACCCGGCTTGCGGTTGCTCCACCTCGCGCATAGTTAGTGATATGTTCTGGAGCAATGCCGAACTGCTCTGCCAGATATTCCACCCAGACGCGACCATTAGAAAACCGTCCTTGAAAATAGGGGGGATCTGCCGGATAGGTTCTACCGTTTATCTCAAACAGACTGCCACTATCTGAAAGACTGTCCCCAAAAATATAGAAGTGGTCGATTAGGCTAGGCATTGTTTCTTGAGCTCCTGGTTCTGGGCTGCGGTGGCAGTAACGGCTCGTTTGGCAATCCGATCAGTTAACGCTGGGATGAGAAGCTTAACCCATCGCCCAAATTGGGCACGGTTGGACATCATGAGTTGCCGTTTACGGGAGGCGATCGCTCGGAGCATCTGCGCGACACAGACCTGGGTTGTCATTGCCTTCTGATAGTTCACGGTATGGCTGATATCGTGAGGCTGACCATCTGCCCCAATCACATGACTATGCATTCCCGTCGCTACAATATCAGGAAACAAAACAGTGACGCTCACTCCTGAATTCATCAGTTCAATTCGCAGGGAATCAAAGAATCCCATCATGGCATGTTTGCTGGCAACATAGCCGCTGCGGGTTGGAACCCCATTCAGAGCAGCGACACTGGCAACTGCGGCAACTCGTCCACCCGTCTGTTTAAGAAAGGGTAAGGCGTAGTAGGTACAGTAAGCACTACCCAGATAGTTAACCTGCATCAAGTGTTCCAGCAGATGAATATCTTCAATCTCCTCGACAGTGGAATACATCGTGATGCCCGCATTGTTGATTAAAGTGTCAATGCAACCGTAGGTGACGATCGTTTGCTGAATTAACTGTTGACACTGATGGCGATCGCTGACATCGGCCGGAACAGCCAGTGCCTCACCGCCACGCTCTCGACACCGGGACGCGACTGCTTCTAGCTTTTCAGTTTCCGGGGAAGCCAGCACGAGTCGAGCCTGCTGAACTGCAAGCTGGTAAGCCAGTTCTTCGCCAATGCCGGATGAGGCTCCGGTAATAATCACAACCTGATTTTGAAACGATCGACCAGAAGGACGAACGGAATGAAAAGGTTGGTGAATCATAGTGGTTTTTTGAGACAAATTTGAGGGTTTTGTGCCTCCTGAATCCTCCAATTCTGTGGAACGTTGAAGGGCTTGGAGGCAAAGTTGGAAAGTTCTGGCAGGTCTTGTACTAAGCAATCAGCTCAACAGTCTGGGGCATAGCGTCTATTTGGGGTACAGTGTCCTTTTCCTGGGCAATTCTGGCTTCGTTGGCTTTAAATTCCTCTAGCTGCTGGCTAATCTCACGGCAAACAATTTCGCGGTAGTCCAGAAAGTGTTCAAGCCGGGCACAAACCGCAATAAATTCTGCCAGACGGCTACGCTTGTGACGCATAATGCCGAAGAAGTTTCTCCAGAATAGCCTGCGTGTTTGGCTAACGACACCTTGTCGCCAGAGGATCTTAAACAAAGCCTTGACTTCTAGCCACTGCATTTTCGGTGCGCTGGATTTGTGATTTGGCTCTGCCATCATCAAGTAGTGGCGATATGCCCGATCGAGAAACTTAGCAGGATCATAGAGTTTCCAGAAGGAGTCAATATATTCCTGAGCAATTTCCTCGATGGGGCGAGTGGGAACAAAGTTCATTAGCGTGGTCTGGTTCACGTCGCCAGATTGCAGCCGCAACCGTTCTTCTTTTTCCAGGCGATGCCAGAGGGCGGTGTCGGGAAGTGCCTGCAACATACTGAAAAAGGCGATCGGAATACTGGTTTCCTCCACAAATTGAACGATGCGATTGCCCGCTCCCGTTTCTTCTCCATCAAAGCCGATGATGAATCCAGACATGACCATTAGCCCAGATTTGATAATGGCAGTCACAGAGTCGTAGAGCGAATTACGAGTATTTTGATGCTTTTTCGTCAGATTCAGACTTTCCTCATCGGGAGTCTCAATTCCCAGGAACACGGCATAGAAATTGCAGGCAACCATCAGATCCATTAGCTCCTGATCTTCTGCCAGGTTGACTGATGCTTCGGTGAAGAACTTGAAGGGATAGCCATGTTCTGCCATCCACACTTTCAGCTCCAGCAATAGCAGTTTGACATTGCGCTTGTTGCCAATAAAGTTATCGTCCACCATAAACACGCGACCCCGCCAGCCCAGCTTATGAAGGGCTTCCAGTTCTAGGATCAGTTGCGACGGCATTTTGGTGCGAGGTTTGCGTCCATACAGCACAATAATGTCGCAAAATTCGCACTGGAAGGGACAGCCCCGTGAGAACTGAACCGCCATCGAATCGTAGGCTGAAAGCTCCAACAGGTCGAAGCGAGGAATGGGGGTTTGGGTGATATCAGGCTTTTCTGTTGCCCGAAATGTTCCTTTAAGCGCGCCCTGTTGCAGTGCCTCCACAAACATGGGAAGGGTAATTTCTCCCTCATCCAGAACCAGGTAATCTGCGCCCATTGCCTTCGCTTCCTGTGGAAGAGCCGTGGGATAGGGTCCACCAACTGCTACAGATTTCCCATGCTGCTTTGCGAGATGAATCTGACGGCAAAAATCCTCCTTCTGCACAATCATGGCAGAAATAATCACCAGATCCGCCCACTCCCACTCCGCCTCCGATACTGGACGCACGTTACAATCCACCAGCTTAAAGTTCCAGTCCTGGGGAAGAATGGCGGCAACCGTAATTAGTCCAAGCGGGGGCATGAGAGCTTTTTTGCCCACTAACTCCAGGGCTTTTTCAAACGACCAGAAACTTTTCGGAAAGAGCGGATATACCAGCAGTACTTTCATTAGAGCCTCATTTTTCCTGAACTAAAAATTAAACAAGATGCTCAGATACAGTTTCATGACCCGTCTGGGATACAACACGCGATCGCGGCTGTTTTTTAGCCTTGCGTTTCATTTCTCGCTTGATCTGATTAACATAGGGATGCCAATCCACTTGCATCGTATGGCGTGGGGAGTCTACATATTGCTGCTTGACGCGCTTTTCTTCGATCTCCATTTCCCGTTTAATTTCCACCGGACTAGGCAATACAACCTCGCCTGCCAAAATGTCAGCAACCCATTTAGACTGCCATTCTGCGATCGGCATAATTGCTCCAATCGGTTGAAATAGTCCGATGAAGTAGAGATTGGGATAGTTGGGATGAATGACCCGCTTGTAGAGTGGCAGATGATTGTTCTCTGGATTGATAAAGTTCTTGTCAAAGAAGGGGAAAGAAATCTGGTAGCCTGTACCGTACACAATCACATCGATCGCTTCTTCTGTGCCATCTTCAAACCGAACGCGATCGCCTGATAGTTCTTTGACATTGGGCTTCATTTTGACTCTGCCATAGCCCACCATGTTTAATAGATCCGATGTGATCGTGGGATGCTCGCTGAGGAACGGGTGTTTGGGAACAGGGACACCCAATTCAGCCTGGGAACCTCGCGAGAGGAAGAGCAGTATTTGTCCATAAATTCGGCGCATCCACAGGGGCATTGCAAAGAAGAAGGGGGTCAGATAGCTGTCTAGCGGGCGACCTAGCATATACTTCGGTAGGATGTAAGCACTGCGCCGAGTTGATAGAAAAGTCTGATTGGCAATTCGAGCGGTTTCACAGGCAATATCACAAGCAGAATTTCCAATCCCGACCACCAGAATGTTTTTATCTGCCATACCATCCGGCGTTTTGTAATGGTGGGAGTGCATCACCGTACCGGAAAACTCGCCAGGGAAGTTAGGATACTTGGGATGCCAGTGATGTCCGTTCGCCACAATCACAGCTTTATAGGATTCAGTTCGTTCACCTGCATCATTCCGGGTTGTAACGTTATAGGTGCCATCGCTGAGCGGTTCAACTCGAACTACCTCAGTTTTAAAGGTAATTTTGTGGCGGAATCCGAAGTGATCAACATAAGCCTCGAAGTAATTGAGAATTTGGCTGTGTCTCGCATAATCGGGATAGTCATCTGGCATCGGAAAGTCTGAATACTCCATATTCCGCTTCGAGGAGTTGATATGAAGCGATTTATAGGCGGAAGACATCCCGTTATCATTCAGGTAACGCCAGTTGCCACCCACCCCCGAACCTTTTTCAAAGCAGTCGAAGGGAATTCCTTTTTGATGCAAAATCTTGGCTGTAGCAATTCCAGAGGAACCTGCACCAATAATACAAACGCGATCGAGAGTCATAGCTACTTTCTCCTGAGAATAAAAAGGGTTGCAGAGTGGGATTTCTATTTCTGTAAACTTGTTAGAGTGGCAAAGGTCGATCGCTTGCAGAGCTGTTTCCAAGCTTCTCCAATGGGGATCTGATTGTACTGTTCGGGGAAATGCTGCTTCAGCAGTTGGCTCACCAGAGGATAATAATCCGAGTGCATTGATGGGAATAGATGATGCTCTATGTGATAAGAAAAATTGCTGTGCAGCAGATTAAAGATTGGATGAACGATAACAGACGTTGTGGCGGTCAAGGAATCATTTTCTAGTGTAACTGGATTGAGAAAATGATTGGTTTTAATGTAAACCATGAGAAAAGAAGATGCGAATAGCGGAGGCAAAATACCAATAAAGAAATACCTCCTGAAATCACAGCCTAGGCTTACAAAGAGTAATGCTTGCAGCGCAGTAATAATTCCAAGTTCTCCAATGACTGCAAGCCGCTCCTTCTGCGTGTAGGGCTTTTGATAGGGAACAAAATGATAGGTACTCTTCTCTGTCCAGAAAACTCCAATGATGTTGCGGCTGATATAGCTAACGAAGTGGATCATCTGAATGGGATTAAACAGCCAGGGAAACCGCTTGAATCCTTGAGGATAAAAAACCAAGCTGTAAACTTTTCGCAACCAAGTTTCCTCAAAATCTAACCAGGGACGATCGGGGTCTTTCAATGTGCCTGTATAGGGGTGGTGCGTCTGGTTATGAACATGAATCCACATTGTTCTTGGAATAAGACTCAAGCCCCATGAGGGCACTTCTAAGCAATCTTTCAATAATCCCTGGGGCAATACGGCACCGTGGCTTAAATTATGAGCAAAGAGGGTTAATCCGGCTGTACTGTGAGCATAGAGCAAGGAAACGAAGACGAGCAAGACTGGGTTTGTAGTCGAGCGGGCAAGAAAAATACTAGCCACAACAAGAGCAAGCCAAAATAAAAAGTAGAGAACAGAACTTGGCTTGCGTTGAAATGCCTCTTTTGGAAGCAAGGGACGGATCACTCGAATATAGTCAGCATCCGTATGGTGATTGGTAGAGTCAGCTTCAGAAGAAGTTGCTCCAGACGATGAGAAATTTGAAGCTGTATACATGGCTGTAGTCTAGTTCTGGGTAGCACCTATCAACTGGAGAAAAAGAAGGGAGAGGATGTATTGCCCTATATTGTTCTTTGTTCAAACATCCTCTAGAACTGATTAGCGACTATGGGGCTGACTCATGAAGCAGTCGCGGCTGCATAAACTGGAGCTTGGGGCTGGAAGGTTTCTACCCGTTCCCAAATCAGATAGCCTACTTGCTCAATGCCATAAACCACCATTTGAGGTGTGCTGAGGGTAAGACGATCGCCATCCAGATCAACAAAGCGAACCTGATCAATGCCAACCCAGTTCGGGAAGAAACTGACATCAACGTGGTGAATCACTTTGTTATCTTCCAGCTTGTAGCTGCCGCAGTAGGAAATATAGGAATCTGCTGCTGCAATTTTTTCTTCCGGCGTGCCTCCGGCAATATCTCCCGCTAGGAATCGTTGGCGGTTTGCCTTCATAATTGCTACCGACACAAAGCCATTTTCGGTGTAGACGATATAACCTGCGGGATCAGATCCCAAGGGTTGAAACACACGACCGTCAGTGGTTCGAGTTTCGCAGCTTACCAGTTTCCAGGTTCCAACGATTTGATTAGACATGATTTCCTTTAGGCTATAAGTTGAGAGATGAATTCAGAGATGAGTACAAGCCTTGCACTTGCAAGCTTTTTGATCAATCAGACCTACTGAAAGCAAATTTGATTCGAGTGTGGGCAGCAAGTTCTACGATCGCCCATTACCCAATGCGCCGCAGAGTGAGACGCAGCAGCAGCAGATCACCAGTTAGGAACCCAAGCAGTGCCAGATAGAGGTAACGTTCGTAGCGCTGAAACACCACCTCTCCAGCCGCCTGAACTACCTCGGCGCGATGTGCTCTCAGATTCTTCAGCCAAACTTCCAGCGTTTTTACATAATCCAGGCGATCGTTTCTCACCGTGACGATTTCAAAAATGCCTTCTGCGGCTTCTGCAATCTCTGCCAAGCGGGGTGAGTCCGATTCAGGAAAGATTTCTTCGTTGGCGAACTTTGCACCCGGTAGCTTCTGCACTTCTTCCGGTTTGCGCTTTCCGTAAGCAATTGTTTGCAGCGACATCGAACCACCGGGATTCAGCCATCCATGGCAGCGTTGAAAGAACGATCGATAAACCTCAATCTTTTCTGCACTAGATAGCTCTGGCTTCACAAAATGCTCAAACGCGCCAACCGATATAATGGCATCAAACGGAGCAGTCGGCTCATAGTTCTGCCATCCTTCCAAATTCACCTCGATTTGAGGATGATTCAGTGCCCGCACCCAGTCTGCCTGTGCTTCACTTAGGGTCAGCCCGATCGCCTGTTGAACACCATGTTCGTTGACCAATCGCTTGAGGATGCCGCCCCAGCCGCAGCCGATATCTAACACCCGCTTTTTCCCTTGCGCTCTTGCCTGTTCGATGTGGTAATCAATTTTGCGAATCTGTGCTTTCTCCAGATTGGTGGTTGGTTCGTTTTCTTCCCAAAGCGCACAGGAATAAACCATCGTAGGGTCAAGCCAGAGTTGATAAAAATCATTGCCGACATCGTAGTGATGCTGGATTGCAGCAGCAGAAGCTCCGGTAGAGGTTGACAGTGTAGAAGTTGCAGCGTTCATAGTTTTGCCTGTGATGCTTGATTGGAACTGTTGTTGATTGAATGTTGATTGAACTGATGAATCATCTCAGTTTGCGAATTTAGTCAAAGTTGAGGCTGATTGGAGCTAATTCGCAGCAAGACGTTGAGCCAAAACTTCGATCGACGGAAGATCATACAGGAGGGTAGGATTCAGTTCATGTCCCAATTGGTCTTCCAAATAGCAAATCAAACTAATTGCGGTTGCTGAATCTAAACCGTATTGATCAAAAGCAGCTTTCGTATCAACTTGAGCAGGTTCAATGTCCAACACTTTTGCAACGAAATCGACAATCCAGCCTTGAATAACATCTGCTGTAGGAGATGCTTGAGTAGAAACAGAAACATTAGCTTGCATGGTGATTCTCCTAGAAATGAGGAATTAATTTGAGATCGAATGAGAACCCGTTTGGGTGGGAACTTTCTTGAACCTTTGTTCAAATCTTTTTGGCTTGAATCATGGCTTCTGTGGGAACAGTCACATCCCATGCCAGTCCAGTCATTTCCAGTAGCCGAATTACCCAGTAACCGAGATCAATCTGCCACCAGTCAAGTCCAAACTTTGCGGAGTTCTGGAAAGCGTGGTGGTTGTTATGCCAGGATTCCCCAGCGGTTGGTAACGCTAACCAAATGTTATTCACGCTGCGATCGCTGGTTTGAAAAGGACGCTGCCCCCATAGATGACAAACTGAGTTAATGCACCAGGTCGTATGTTGGGCGAAGTAGAGACGAATCACACCCCCTAACCAGAAACCGTGCCAGACACCCATCCAACTTTGCGTAACTATTCCAGTGACGATCGCAGGAAACACCAGCCCTAAAACAATCCAGCTGTAGTACCAGCGGCTTACTTTCAGAATTGCCTGATCTCGCAAGAGTTCCGGTGCATAGTAGACAGGATTTGGATATTCGTACTCCCATTTCCAGAACAGATGGGAATACCACAACCCCAGTAACTTATTAGGCGCAGTATGGGGAGAATGGGTATCTTCAGGTTGGTCGCTGAAGCGGTGATGGTGACGATGGTTTGCAACCCAGGACAGAACTGGGCCTTGAGCACTCATCGAACCCAGAATAACTAATAGCTGACGAATGACGGGATGAGCGTTGAAGCTACGGTGGGTAAAGAGCCGATGATAACCAACGGTGATACCTGTGCTGGTCAGAAAACACATTCCAAGAAAAACGATGCTGTCAATCAGAGTCAGCGATTCATGCCACAGTAGAGCGATCGCGATCATACATCCAATCAGAGGCACGACATCACAGATTAAGAAATGGCGTTTCTGCATCAGTTTGATGTAGCTGTTACTGATCAGTCTCTTCTTAAGGGGCGACTTCTCTGAATCGGGAGAAACTGTAGCTTGCATATTCGGGTTCCTCATCGGCTAACTGTTAGATCTAAACGGGAGCAGGGATTTGATTTTGGGCGAGCACAACTTCTAGCTTCTGTGCGAGAAAACGTTCCCGGCAGGCGAAGCGACGAATCTTACCACTGGAAGTTCTGGGAATACTGCTCGGTTTAATCAGCGTGACGGTGTGAATCTGTAATTCATGCTCTCGTAGGACTGCCTGCCGAATCTGACCCGTCACTTCCTCGATATTGAGATTGCGGAAATGCTGGCGATTCACTTCCTGCACAGCGATTAAGCGTGTCTCACCGTGATGCTCGATCGTAAAGACTGCCCCGCTACCCCCCTTACAAGCTGGATGACTCTGCTGCATCGTTGTTTCAATATCTTGGGGATAGTAGTTGCGCCCTCGAATAATAATCAAGTCTTTCAACCGTCCAGTGATATAGAGTTCTCCGTCTTGCATAAACCCTAAATCACCTGTACGCAAGAAGAAATCTTCACTTTCAAAGAGGGAACCGCGAAAGTAAGCAATCGTTGCTCCAACATTGTTCCAGTATCCCTTAGCAACACTGGCACCAGAAACCCAAATCTCACCAATTTCATTCGGTAGGCAGCGCACTTGCGTATCAGGATTCACGACAATGACGTTAAGGTCAGACAGAGGTTGACCACAGCTTACTAAAGTTTGAGTTTTTGTTTCTCCAGCAGGAGCAAGAATGATTTGATTTTGACTCAGAGCATCCTGATCAACAGATTGCATCTTAGGAACAGTTGCCTTATTGCCTCCCGAAACAATCAGCGTTGTTTCTGCCATACCATAGCAGGGATAGAAAGCTTCTCGGCGGAATCCACAAGGCGCGAAGAAATTAGAGAACTGCTCGATCGTTTCTGCCCGCACGGGTTCTGCGCCACTAAATGCCACTTCCCAACTGCTGAGGTCAAGGCTAGCACGCTGTTCTTCGGTCACACGCTGCACACAAAGGTCATAGGCAAAGTTGGGTCCACCACTGGTGGTTGCTTGATACCGAGAAATTGCCTGAAGCCAGTAAAACGGTCTGTACAAAAAGGTAGTTGGAGACATCAGCACGACAGGGAAATTGGCATACATCGGTTGGAGAATGCCTCCAATCAATCCCATATCGTGGTAGGACGGCAACCAGATTACACCACAGCTCTCAGATGAATGCCCAAATGCCTGATGAATCAGAGATGAGTTGTGCAACAGATTACCCTGAGTAACCATCACGCCCTTAGGAGCTGCTGTTGAGCCAGAGGTATATTGCAGAAACGCGATCGACTCTTTGCTAATTTCCGGCATTCGCCATTCAGACCGCGAGATTTCAGAGAGTCCGTCGGTGGCAATCCATTGCAGATCGTGTAGGTCTGGCAGATTGTTCAATTGCGGTTTTACAATCGACAACACCTGCTGATTCGTTAACGCAAACTTAGGTTGGGCATTCTCAACAATGGCTTGCAGGCGACTGAGTGATCGATTCGGACGAGGTGGGTAGGCAGGAACCGCGATCGCTCCTGCGTACAAACAACCGAAGAAGGCAGCGATAAAGTCGAGTCCAGGTGGATAGAGTAGAAGCACCCGCGCTTGATTAGCGCCCTGACTTTGCAATGCAGCAGCGATCGTTGTTGCTTGCTGATGCAGTTTCAGGTAAGTCAAGCTGGACTGCTCAACTCCAGACTCATTGAGAAAACGGTAGCCAATGCGATCGGGATAACAGGCGGCGCGTTCCTGTAGCAGATCCACAAAAGTTGAGGGTTCGGTCATCATGAGCCAATTCGTAGAGCGGGAGTGAGTGAAGAGGAGGAAGCATTTGAGGCAGTTTCTGAAGTGAAACTGATGGAAGTATCAAGGTTGGATTGTGCCAGTGTCGCTTCGATTTCAGTGGACAGAAAAGGATTGATATTCAACTCAGCTCGAATTTGATCGATCGGCATTTCCCAAAGTTCTTGCCAAGGAATACCAAACAGAGATTTTGCCCGTCTGCCCATAATCCAGCCCCGCACCACGGCTGCCATCAATTCTTCGCAAAGTTCAATCTCGTAAAGCGCGATCTTCAAGAAGTTCTTGGCTAACAGGGCAACCCAGAAACGAGAAGGATAGAACTGTGCTAGCGAGAAAGTTTCAACCTGAAGTTCCCCTGCTTTTGTTGTATCGCTGCCTGTCACGATATGCCAGATGTCATGAGTTTCAGAAACATAGTTGAACAAATAGATGTAATCGTTGGGCGCAGGTTCACGAACCGGAGGAGGCAACAGCCCATTGCGCTTCATGTGTGCCGCATAGAGGTGACCTAATGTATCAGAAGGAAGCTGGAGCAAGGCATCGAGATCAACTGCCCCTAAATAGCGACGTTCTGCTAATGCCTGTTTTCCTTGAGGCGTGCGAGCAAGGCTTCTGATCATGAGCTGCATACCATGTTCATCCATCAAAGCATCTGCATACTTGCCGATCTGGATGAATGCCCCGTAGGGAGCTTGAACAACCTGCATGAAGCGATAGCCGATGACAAGAGTTTTAAGCTGGTGCTTAAGGGAATTGATGAAGTTCATGCTTTAAAGTTGATAGAGAAGGGAGCAGAGTGCAAATCAGCAGACGAAATTAAACCTGTTCAAACTTAGTAGTTAAGTAGCGATGGAACCTTGTAAGTGAACCTTGAACAGATTTAGAAGAAGTGGTGCATCAATCATCTAAAAAATTTGAGTGAGGATTATTTCGTGGTTGATTTGAATTACATCAGGCAATCGAGGAGAACTAGGGGAGATGCCAACGAAAAGTAGGGAATAATCGGGGAGGAGGATTGCTCCCACTCGCAAATCAAAGGAGACTTTTGATGAAGCACAACTAATTGGCAAGTCGCACTACTGAACTGCTAGGAGGGATAATACTATGTCATAAGAAGTATTGTCAAATATTGCCAAATGTGGTGTACGGGAGGATTACGCTGCATCTTTCCGTTGCTTTAAACGTTGCCTTCGGCTCACGCTGCGGCGTGCCCATGCTCATCAACGCGAATTCCGTCGGTAAATTTCACGCCTTCAATCACCTCCGCCAATTGATTAAATTTCTCGATTCGCAACCATCGCTTCTGATCTGACGGCACCAACTTGAACAGAGCGATAAGATACTGGCTTGGGAAACGCAACCCCTGGTTTTATCGGTTCTCAAACGCACGGTTGCAAAAGTGGATTCAATGGGGTTGGAAATCCGAGTGTGCATTCAATGCTCCGCTGGAAAGTTATAAAATGCCAGCATTGCTTCTCGGTCTTTGATCAAACATTCGATCGTTTTGGGATACTTCACCTCGTAAGTTTCAATGAAACGGTCAAAGGCAATTTCTGCATCTACTTTGGTTGCCGCCAGATAGATATCTTTGAGTGCTTTCTTTGCCTGTGGTTGTTGCGAACTAGGTAGCACATTGAGAATATTCGCCGTTTTATGCACCCAGCACTATTGCACTTGAGTTTGCGGAGAGACTTGATGAATGCTTTCCAAAATCCTAATGCTCCATCGCCAATCGCAAGTTCTGGAGCTTCCTTTAAGCCCTGGTCTTTCAACCGTAACAACAAGCTTTTCCAGTTCAACTCAGCTTCTCGAAATCCGATTTCGAGCCCAAGCAGTTCTTTATGTCCCGTATCCGTCGCCTCAATCAGCACCAAAATACACTGTCAGTTATCTTCGGCTCGGATGTTAAAGTAGACCTCACCTGCCCAGACGAACACATAACACTTCCCTTTGAGGCTGCGGTTTTGCTAGTTTTGATGTTCGTCCACCCACTTTGCCTTCAGACGACTGATAGTACTCGATGGCAATTCAGTCGCATTCACCCCTAACAATAAACTCAATGCCTCTTCAAAATCTCCAGTCGAGATACCTTTGAGGCACAACCACGGCAAGACTTCCTCAAATGAGCGGGAGCGCTTCAAGTAGGGCGGTAACAAGCTCGAATTGAACTTAATTCCGCTCTGGCTTCTATCGCGCACTTTTGGCACTTGCACGGCAACTCCTCCGACTCCGGTGGTGATAGTGCGCTTTGGTAGATGCCCATTTCGCATCACAGCTTTGCGCCCTTGTTCATCGCATAAATGCTGATACTGATCCAGAAAGGTTTGCAGTCCTGCTTCGACCACTTGAGCAATGATTTGTTGTGCGCCCTGCCGAATCAATGCTATGAGTGCATCTGTGAATGTTTTTTGTTGTCGCTGGTGTTCTTAACTCAATCAAGTTATGGTTGTTCATGATGTATTCTTCGCCTGATCTTTTTTGTTTTTCAGCAAGATACGCCTTATTTTTCGTACACTAGATCGAATCATAACTCGATGGCACAACATAGTATTCAGACCGATGGTCATTGTCTATCAATTCTTACACACAACGAAGAATACTCTAGTATTCCTGTTGTGTTTATCCATGGCATTACATTAGTAGCTGATTTCTGGCTCCCAACGTTACCCCCTACCCTGGCAACAACCCCCTGTTACTTCATCAACTTGCCTGCCCACTATCCATCCCAGATACTTCCTGAGACTAAGGTTCTTCCCCTTACCTGTGAGCAACTTGCTACCCAGCTTCACAGAGCAATTCAAGCAGTTGTGGGCGATCGTCCTGTCATTTTAGTTGGGTACTCGGCAGGGGGACTAGCAGCTCTCAGTCTAGCGACTTATTATCCTACTTCAGTCAGCCGTGTTCTCTGCATTTCTGGCTCTGCAAATGGGCAATGGAACGGTGTCATGGGAGGGCTTCAGCGATTGTGTTGCATGGGATATTTAGGCATTTGGCTCTTCAAGCTGATATACAAATTATCAACGTTAAATCCAGTACTCTATCGATGGATAAGTGGACTGTTTGCGGGCGATCGCTCCACTTACTTCGATGCGCCTAGCCTAGAGCCTACCCTCACTGCAGTTTATTCCAAGGCTATTCACCACAACCCTGACGATTTAGCTTATCTATTTCATAGCTTTGCAAGCATGGATCTATCAGAAGAACTGTCTCGCATTCAGTCGCCCGTATTAATCCTGGCAGGGGACTGCGACTCTGTAATTTCTCATCGTCAGACTCAGCATCTCGCGAAAACGATTCCCCAAGTAGAACTCCAAGTTTTACCGGGAATGGGGCATATGTTTTTTGCAGAACGTTTGGCCGAGTATCAGCAAGTTCTAACAAGCTGGGTCACTCAAGCAAGTTGAACAACGTATCACGATCGCCGGCACCTATTAGACCTAATTTAAAGATCAAGAGCCAACGGGGTGCTTGAGCGCTAGCAAATGGATCAGAACGGCTCTTGATCACAGAATCGTTGAATAGGAGTGTAGGGAAAGAGAATTGCGATTGAGCGAGTGGAGCCGTTTGAATTGTTTTTGTGTTGCTTGCGAGCCGATGGGGACACTCGTTGCACAGACACTAATGCTTCTGGATAGCGGGTATGATGAATCGATCGCGTTTTGCTAGAAGTTTAGACTAGAAGAATCGTCAGACTGAAGAGACGACTGAGTGATCGACGGTGGAACCATCCATTGATGCGCCGTTGTAAGTAAGTCCAGCTTTTGCGATCGAATTCGGACTTTGCCGGAAAATGGTTGTAAACTTTTCTGCGGTTGTGTCGCGGCCACTATTGGTCTATTACCTCAGGCTTTCTGGAATATGCAGTCGATTTCTAATTTGTTTCGCCAATTAGCATGAATGCTGCCCAATTTAAGGGGGCAGGATATTGCTTCATCGTCGCCAACATAGCTTGACGTAAGGCTTGGGCTTTATTTGGCTGTTGCTGCAAATTCCGATAAAACTCCGTCATTAATACTGCGGTTGATTCATCGGGGACTGCCCAGAGCGAAACGACAACGCTTGGGACTTGGGCGGCAATCAAGGCACGAGATAAGCCAACCACGCCATCTCCGGTGATTCTGCCTCGTCCGCTGTTACACGCGCTCAGAACGACTAATTCAGCATTCAGTTTGAGGTCGAAAATTTCATTTGCAGTCAGCAATCCATTTTCTTCTAAAGAAGGGTTTCCGGTGGCGATCGTATCTGGCGCAAGCGCGATCGCGCCCGGCACTCCCAATCCGACAAAATCACTCATCAAGCCATGAGTGGCAAGATGAATCAGGCGAGCGCGATTTATTCGTTGCAGTACGTTCGATTTTTTTGCGGCTTCGCCAACCAGTGCAGAAGATTTGAGCATTTGAGCGATCGTCTTTGCCTCTTGCTCTGATCCGGGTAAAGGTGGCAGTTGTTCAGGAGGTTCTCCGATTTCGGTCACTACTTTTGGCATGACCGGATTTCCAATAATTAGAGCTTCGGTTAATTTTTTCTCTGTCTGTTTCTTACCAACAGTTTCTAGTTTTTTTCTTAATTGATCAGTGAGCTCCAAAACTTGAATTGATGACGAGACCGAGATAGTGTGCTGTTCAATCAAGAATTTGCCTTGCGCGTCTTGTAAGGCAGTAAATGGCACAAGCAGGAGCGATCGGTGAGGCACAAAGGTGACTTGAGCATTCGGATCTTTGGGGAGCAGATCTGCGATCGGTTGAATCAAAAGTTCATGCAACCGTCGCAAGGGATGTGCAGCGTCTTGAGTGGCTTTAATGTCCTCATTCAGTGTTGCCCGACCCAGCGAGACTAGATCAGATAGTTCTTCAGGAGCGCAAGACTGAGTATTTTGACATTGCCAAAGCGGTTTTAGATCAACTCGACGTAAGGTAATGTTTCCGGTCGGTTGAATCACCCAGATCAACAGCTCTGATTCGCGCGTTTCTAGCTTGCCATTTACATTAAACTGGGCAGGAATGATCGAGTATTCGACCAGAGTAGCGCGGCGCTTTTGAGCGATTTGTTTGATTTGCGCGATCGTTAAAGAAGCGAGTGGCGATCGAGGTGTTTCTTTTCGGGACGAAAGCACAGAAAGACGGCGATCGAGGAGTTCGGCAAAGGCGCGGGCGCGGGCGCGTTCAGAAATTTCGAGGGCAGCTTCGGGTTGATTTTGAGCGACGAGAACACTTTGGAGATTGCTAAAAGGCGCATTTTGCGTTTCAAAGATAGAAACTTTGAAACTGTCATTGTTGCCAAGCCTTGATCGCAGCGATTCCCAGGTCTTGATCGCTGCTCGAAGAGTTTTTGCGGCTGCGTCTAAATTACCAGATTGGAACCGGACTGCGGCAGCGTTGATCCTGGCAATTCCTTCTTCTCGTCGATTGCTGCGTGAGGAGGCGTAACGCAAATATTGCCCGTAGAACTCTAAGGCTTTATCAGGATTACCCATTTGCGCGTAGATAAGCCCTTGATTGCCCCGAATTCGATAGATCAGCTCGGCATCACGGAGTTTGTTCCAGGCAATGTTCCAGGCTTGCTCATATTGGGCGATCGCGCCTTGATAATTTCCCTGAAAATAAGCAATCCCGCCCAAATTTCCCAAAGCTTCTGCTTCTCCTCTTAGGTCTTGAATCTGACGGGCTAGCGTGAGACGTTTTTGCTGGTACTCAGTTGCTTTGGCATAGTTGCGCTGAGATTGGTAAATTACGCCTAAATTTCCCAGGGCTAACGATTCTATCGATTGATTCTTGATTTTCCGTGCTAGGGTTAACGCCTGTTCTTGATATTGAATCGCTTTGGCACGCTCTCCAAGCGCTTGATAGACAATGCCCAAATCACCGAACGTTTTAGCTTCGCTTACTTGATCATTGAATTTTCGAGATAGGGTAAGACGCTTCTGGTGAAGCTCGATCGCCTTCACATATAGATCTGCTCCAAAGTAGGCATTAGCTAAATTTCCGAATGCTTGGAGTTTTTTATGATCTTGAGTAGCAGTTAAATACTGGTCTAAATAATCAACGGCTTCAGCATAATAATTTCCAGACTGCACATGAGCCAGTCCCAGATTGCCTAATAGCGTTGTTTCTAAGGTTGAATCTAAGTTGTGGGCAATTTTCAAGGCTTGCTGATAGTTGTCGATCGCCTTGTCATACTCACCTTGAACATGGCGTGATAATCCTAAGGCAGCTAACGTCTTAGCAATTTGCTTTGGATCTTGCAATTTGCGAGCTACATCTAAATCAGTTTCAGAAATAGAGATGTCTGGCAATCCTTCGATCGGAAAGTAAGCAATTCCGGTTTTACTTGCTTTTTCTCCTTCCCATTGCAAGCGCTGGAGTGGTTGATAGAGTGTGAGAGGTTGCGCGATCGGGCGTGAAATCGGTCTAGACTGAGCGATTTTCTCGGCTTTGCGCTCTGCACTCATCGCTGTGAACTGTTGGCAAGACAAAGGCTGCCAGGTGAGGAGCAGCGTAAAACAGATAGAGAAGCTAATTTTCTTGAGTAACATAGTTCCTTTCCGGATGGATTTATGTCGATCGTGTGACTGCATTGCTCGCTCGGAGCGATCGCTCTACTGAGTTTTAGCTTCAATAGATGCCGTCGCAAAAGTTTCTAATTTCAAGCCTGTAATAACTGTTCCCAATCTTTTGCTAACTCTGCATCTTTAGGATTCACAGATCGCGCTTCTGCTAAAGTAGCCACCGCGTCAAACCAAATTCCATTTTCCGCATAGAGCCGAACTTTCTGTCGAAACTCTGCTTGCTGAATCTGCTGACTCAAGGGCGGATTAGGACTAACTCGTAACCGAAGTTGCACAACCCTCGCTCCGCCATTATCGAACGTCGGAAGCATTCACCTACTTCGCTTCTCTCCGTATACTCCTACGGAAACTGGCACAATCTGCTACTTCCCAAACGTCCTCCAACGGTATAGATTTAAGCTCTACCGAAGGACTGAGGAGCGAATCCAGCGATGGGAGCTTTGACATTCATACCGAATTAAACATAGAGCGCGACAGATCATACTCAAAGTCCCCCAGAATGGGGGATTTAGGGGGCGAGAATCTGTCGCATCCACAAATCAATTTGGTATCAGACCGTTCTAGCTTCTAGTCGAACCGATTTTCTCAAGTTAGATTTAGTTCAGCTATTTCAGGGTTAACTGGGTATAAATTGATGCTCTTTTCTCTAATTATCCTTAATCCTCAAGCAGGCTTATGCCCGTTCAGCACAAACCTTTGCCCAGGGTAGCCGTTTTCACCGCGCTGTCCCTAATAGCTGCTCTCACAATGATCGTCCCCTCCAGCGCGGTGAGTTGGGCAGCGCCCAAACCTGCTAATTTACGCCAGCCTGCTCATCCCACTTTAGAAGCATCGCTCAGCTTGAACCAAGCAGAAGACGATCTAGACAATGGGCAATATGCAAAAGCGATCGGGCGATTTCAAAAATTGATTCGTCAGGCTGAAGCACTAAAAGATGAGCGTCAAGCGGAAAGAGCGAGAGAGGGAATCGCAAAGGCGTACTTCTTACAGGGACAGCCAGAGATTGCCGCTCGGCTGTTTGAACAGCAAGTTGCACGACAGCGAGCAAAGCAGGAAACACCAATATTGAGTCTGCTGCTACACCATCTTGCTTCTGCCTATTATCAAGTCAAACAGTATTCCAAGGCGGAACACGCACTACGAGAGGCGATCGCAGCAATCTCGACATAGTTCAACGTTTTATCGGCTGGTTCTTTTTGCGCTCCTGCTCCGTAACCTTCTCAAATCCCACTTGATCGAGCAGTGACAGGAGTTTGTCAGGAGCCGTTCGATCTTTGGGATTCGCCGTAGCCGCTTTAGAGAACATTGTCACTGCGTCATACCACAGACCTTGGGCTGCGTAGACTTGACCCCGCTCCTGATCGGATTGCGCGATCGCCAATCGCTGTTTCACCTCTGGAATCAGCGCAACCCGTCGGATCAACGCCATTCTCAAAGCATCCTTCGTGCCATCTTCACAAACGACAGCGATCGACCAGCGATAAACTTTCTCAGGTACTAGCTCAGGCGCAGTTTTCGGTAATTCAAGTGAGACGATACCAGGCTTATCTACTTGTACCGTAGTGACAAACACAGGCTTTTGCACGCCTGGCTGCATTAGCTTAAGTTCCACAGTTTGTCGGCTGGATAGATACCAAAATAAAGTTGGACGAGATGAGATCGTTTCTCCAATATGGTTGGTCGGTGCGAGGGTGGTAAAAGAAGCCGTCTTTCTCTCACCGCAAAGGCGTAATTTGTCTCCTCGCGTTCCCGTGCCTTCACTACTTCCGAAGCCCGGACGTTTAGGGGGATTGTATTGAGCGTTTGCGGGGGAAAGTTGCACTGAGCTGACAGGACTGGGTAAGGGGAGATCTAGCGGCAATACACCTTGTAGAGCAACGAGAGAAAGTGTCCCGATTCCAAGAAATATTGGGTGAACCAGCCTGAATTTGGGGGAATCAGAAGTCATCGTCTTGTGAGTCAATAGAGGGTGATTAGCTGGCTCGGCTGCAAGGATGGGCAAGTTTTGGAGTAATTCCCTCCTGTCGTACAGACGCTAAACTCTGCCACTCTCACTCTTCGAGGATTCCCATAAAACTTGATAAACGTTCGTCGGTTGTTCACGCCCTTTCAGTTGAACTGTCCCGACGGCTTGCACGGGAAATTGACCTTCAACCCGCGTAAACGTCTCTTCGCTGATTAAAATTCGGCAGAGTCCGCCCTCGATCGATTTATCAAAACTTTCGAGCCGTGCTGCCACATTCACACTATCGCCGATCGCGGTATAGTCCATGCGCTGCTGACCTCCTAAGCTACCTGTAACGACTGTGCCTGTAGAAATGCCTGCCCGCATTTGAATCGTGGGATGTCCTTGCTGTGTCCAGCGTTGATTCAGTGCTTCTAGTGCAGAGGACATCTCGATCGCGCATTGCACAGCACTGTAAGCATCTTGAGCAATGTCTTGACTGGTTTTACGAGCGATCGGAACACCAAAGACCGCCATAATCGCATCCCCAATAAATTTATCTACCACCGCCCCATGCTTCAACACCACTTCCGTCATCGCTTCCATATATTCATTCAGCCAAATCATCAGCGTTTCGGGGTCGGTACGTTCGGCAATGGTGCTGAAGTTTTTAATATCGGTAAATAGCACCGTTGCCGTGAGTTTTTGTCCCCGCAGGCGACCTTGGGACAGTAGTTGATCTCGATCGCGCCAAATTGTCTCAGCAATCGTCGGGGTTACATATCGCCCAAAGAGATTCATCACGGTTTGGTGATCGCGGCGTTCTGAGTGGGCAATGTGAACCGTGACGACCATCGCAGACGTGAGAAGCGCTAAGGCGGGTGGGACAACAGGAATCCACCAGGAAAAGCCGAATGCTGCAAAGCTCCCTATCCCTAGCCCTCCGACTGCAATTACCATGCCTGCTACTGCCCAACGCGGCGAGCGCACCATCCAGCCTAACGCCGTTCCCACACCCGACCAAAGCAGAATCCAAACTGCTTCAATTGCATCTGTCCAAACTTGGAAGCCCGAGCGCCCGTCGATCGCAGCGCTAATAATTTGACTGGCTAGATTCGCCTGTACCTCAACGCCTGCCATTCTCTCTGGAGTCGTGATCGAGTCACCGCTATAGGGAGTGTAGAAGACATCTTTGATGCTTCGAGCCGTCACTCCAATTAAAACGATTTTGTCTCGAAAGGGTTGTTCTTGCGAGTCACGCATCAGATCAGCAGGCAGTCGGTCTTGCAGCACGTCCATCAGCGACACTGTGCGGAACTTGCCAGAAGCACCTCGATAGTTCAGCAAGATTTGATAGCCGCCTGCATCCGCTGAGACATAGCTACCATCGTTTGATTCAAAAATGGGAAAGATGCCGCGCCCAAGCTTGAGATACTGTGAATTGGTTGTCGCTGGCTGGGGTGTGATTCTCTGAGCTTCTAAATAGAGCATTGCAAGGCGCAATCCCAAACTTTCCAGGGATTGCTCTCCATTGGGGCTTGTCCAATAAAGTAGACCTCGACGCAGTTTCCCATCGCCGTCGAGTACCACATCGTTTGAAGCAGTTTGATTGCGCTGTTTCAGGATGGGGGGAGGTGCAACCTCGACTTCTGTACTTCCGCCTCTTTTTTCAATGCCAATTAGGTTAGGGGTTGTCTCGAATACTTTAGCCAGCTCTGAGTATCCTGGTTCTACTGGGAGATCCCGATAGATATCTAAACCGATCGCTCTTGGTTTTTGCTGCTTAATCTTCGTCAACAACTTGGCGAGGGTAGCATCATCAAACGGATAACGCTTGAGTTGCCGAATGTCGTTTTCGTTTACGCCAACAATTATGACGCGATCGTCGGTTACTTCTCGGGGACGCAGCCGAACATATTGATCAAATGCCATCCATTCCAAAGATTGTAATGCCCCAGCAGACCGCAGAAGCACGATCAATCCTGCCGCGCTGGGAATTGTGATCCAAAGCACACCAAACTTTCGGATTGTTTGAGCAAGTGATAGCAGCATAAGGAAGCGAGAAAAGGATGATTACCATTCTGATAATTCTTCCCCAGCAAAGCTTACTCTTTCAGAGGAAAGGAGTAGTTTATATATTAAGTATAATTTGTGAGTGATGGCTGTAATTGCTTTTGGTGCTCCTAGGCGAGTTCGCAACCGTCGATAACACGCACCGAGAGGCAGATCGAACGCCCGAGAAAAACCAAAGAGCTTACTACAGTGGCAAAAAGCGAAAACACACGCTGAAAGCGCAAATAGTTGTCAACCAAGCGATCGGACAAATTATCCGCACCGCCTTTGGCAAATGTTCGCTCTACTTTGATAGTTTGTCCCAGGTTTGAATAATAGACTGGAAGGATCTTGGAAGATTCTTTGTTTTTAAATCAATGTACTGTAACGATTTCTTTCTGCTTGTGACCCGATTCGAGCACACTTTCACCCCAAGCAACATGAACAGAGTACAACACGATACCGGGAAGAACTGCGCCACCCCTCAAAGTGTTGGCGAGAAATCACTTGCTTGAAAGTTGCTGTGTAAATTGAGCGAACTGAGCATTGAGGGGCATTGAGGGATTGTTGTGCTTATTTCTGATGATGACCGGCTAAGTTGACAGTACCCTCAAAGCTAGATCACCAAAATTGGACAAGTACCGGTAGTTGACGTTTCATACAGGATAAAACGTTGAAAGCAGAGACTGAGCTGCGGCAAGTCAAATACTTGAGCAACACCATTGAGCAAGACCGTCGCAACGTGAAACGAATTGTGAAGCCGATGCTGTGATTTCGGCCGTTCAACACGGCAAGGAGAACATTGCGAGGGATTGTAGTGATGAATATGATTCGCAAAGGACAAGTAAAAGAAATCAAACGAGGGGACAGTGTATCCCAAGTGGACTTCATCAATGAAATCTTTGGGGTGAGTGCTTAAAGCAATGTAAACGAGACCAGTTCGTTTGTCACTTTGTTTGTCACTTTAAAGTCTTTGCGACACAACCCTATGCTTTGCCACAGCAAAACTAAATTTGTACTTTATTCGATTGATGCTCAAACGCCTGACAATCAGCTAGCTCTCAATAGGCTTCATCAGCATTTACACGGGTTAATCTTAATTTTTAACATCAAAAGTTACGAAAAATATTAAGTGAATACACTATTGTAATAAAAAATATAAGTGAAATTACGGTTTGCGCTTTCGCAATAGATCATTAAAAATTTGTGAAGACAGAGTTATTTCCTGAAGTTAAGTCGTAGTTCCAAGATTTCACAGTCCTTTACTGTACTTAGGGCAACTTCTAGTAATTTGACTGAGCCAAGATTGAACATTTGAAGACTAGTATTCTCAGCCGAGTGCAGGATCGTCCTACCTTTACATTGCAAAGGTGCTGGTTAAGCTCATGCTTACCTCTTGATGGAAACTTCAATCGAGCAGGTTGACTGTGACTAGGAATGTCACGACTAAATATCGCAATTTGAGGTAGAAAGCTGGCATGATTACAACTCAAAGTTTCAAGAGTTCACTGGATGTTCCATCTGTTAATGCCGTGATGGAAGCAGCCTGTAGAGAAGCCGTTTGCAGCCCAAAAGCGTTGTATCTGTTCATGCACCGATTTGTCCACTATGGCAGAAGCTATAGTTTTCTAGTGCCGCGATTGGCAGGCATCATTGGATCTAGTAAATTGCTATATGATCCAAACTGTGCAATTGCAGCCCATGCAGAGCGAGCAATGGATGTAGCAGCTAACGTACTCACTGCTGCCCTGGAAGAGTTTCGTGATCCGAGAACGAATGTCTCTCATAGAACGCTTTCTTACGGACTACTGGATAAATTGGCAGAGTATGCAGGTCTATCCCAAGCAGAGATCAAGGATGTAGCAACATCCGGCGATTGGCTTGCAGGGGTTCTGAAAGCTGTAAATGAGGGATACGATGCCCAATCCGACGATCTTAGCAGCATGGTACGAGCAATGGGCTTCCATGTTGGAGCCGAAATCGTTGGAGAATACGAATGTAGCATCATCAATGAGGTGCTTTATTCAGAGCAACGTCAGACGCAATTCGGTCAGTTTATCAAACAAAACAAGCTGCACTTTGAGGCGGGAAGCGTTAGCCCTTGGTATTGGATTGTGATTCATGGAACCTTTGGAACAAAGGGCGTGGAATTAAAACATTCAGACGGAGCGCTGTTAGCACTGAATCAAGTGGTGCAATATGCTGATGCTTCCGAAGCACAAATTGTAGAGTGGGCAGATCAGGGATTTGCTCAATTCAATCAGACTCAGCAGAGATTCTTTCAACTGGTGCATCAAGAGTTACGTCGTTTATCACCACTCTTAGTAGCAATCTAAGCCCAGTCAGTTCTGCCTAATTTAGCAATCGCTGCTTGTTATTCCATAAGCAGGAGAGATTTTGTTGCCCAATACTGCATGCATATCTCATACAAAATCTATTGCTGCAGCGTTCACATTTCAATTGACATTAGTATTGCCATTTGCAGGCAAAATATACTAACCTGAGAGCGAGCTTGAGAATTGGGAACGTCACTAGCGAGATTGCAACGTTTGTTTGTCCTTTCATTCACTTACCCTATGTCTACTCAATCTATTTCGTGTCATAATCATGCCTCCATGCTCAAAGTTCAAGAGGTGGAAGGCAAAGGGAAGGGTGTGTTTGCTCAATGCTTTATTCCATCTGGAACATTGGTTTGTGTCGGTTGTCCGATCGAAGTGACATCAATGAGAACTGAACACTCCTTTCAGGTTGACTGGGAACGCCATGTGGAGTTAGATGAACCTGCTCGATTGATTAATCATGGCTGTGATTTCAACTTGGTCATCCGAGACAATGAGTTGGGTGGATATAGCTTCTACGCAACGAGAGATATTCTCGTAAGTGAAGAACTGTGCTGGCATTACGGAATGACAGAAGCTCTGTCGATCGCAGTTCAGAGCTGCCGTTGTCGCTCTGCCCATTGTGAAGGGCGTAGTCTTGGATTTACAGAGATGTCAAAGGTAAAACAAGAAAAGCTGCATCAAAACGGCGTTGCGAATTACCTTTCCAAATGGTACATCGGACAGGCTAGAGAGTTAAACATTTTGCGAGCATCGTAACCATTAACATCAAGCGTGTTGAGAGTGATGATGCTATATCGTTGCTCTTAACACACTCGATCGCGGCGTTATTGCTCGCTTATGCAAGATGAAGGGGAAACTCAATCACAAATTCTGTCCCCTGTCCTGGGACAGAGTGGCAGTACAACTTACCCTGATGTTGCTGAGTAATGATTTGGTAACTAATTGATAAACCTAAGCCAGTTCCCTGCCCGATAGGCTTGGTGGTAAAGAAGGGGTCAAATAGCTTTAATTGCATATCCTCCGGTATCCCGGTGCCATTATCTGCGATCGCAATTCTGACCCATTGTTGCTGAATCACCTCAGTCCGAATCTGAATTTGATCGAGATGAGCTTCTCCTCCCAGGGAGCGGTGTTTTCGCTGTTCATGGATGGCATCGATCGCATTCGCCAAAAGATTCATAAACACCTGATTGAGCTGTCCTGCATAGCAAGTTACAAGTGGTAACTCACCGTAGTCTCGGATGACTTGAATTTCTGGAGAATCATGTTTTGGTTTCAATCGATTTTGCAGAATCAACAGCGTACTTTCTAGACCTTCGTGGATGTTAACGCTTTTAAGCTCTGCCTCGTCCAAGCGGGAAAAGTTACGCAGTGATAGAACAATGTTGCGAATTCGCTCTGAGCCAAGCTTAACTGAGTCAAGGAGCTTGGGTAAGTCCTCTTGTACAAATTCGAGATCGATCTCTTCAATTTCAGTTTGAATGGCTGGAGTTGGTTTGGGATACTCCTGCTGATACAGCGCAAGTAATTTCAGTAGGGATTGAGCATAGTCGGATGCAGGGGCAAGATTACCATGAATAAAGTTAACAGGATTATTGATTTCGTGAGCAACGCCTGCCACTAACTGCCCCAAACTAGACATCTTTTCGCTTTGGATCAAATGGCTTTGGGTTTGCTGTAACTCTTGCAAGGTTTGTGATAGTTCTTGTGTCCGTTCTTGTACACGAATTTCTAACTCATCTTTCTGTTGCTCCAAGGATGCAAAAGAGCTTTGAAGCTGATTTGCCATCTTGGTAAAAGTCGTAGTTAAGCGACCAATCTCATCTTGCCGCTTAAAGCTGAACTCAATCTCAAAGTTGCCATCTGCGACTTGCTCGGTTGCAACCAGTAATTGCTTGAGCGGTTGCGTGACCTGCTTGTGTAATATGGAATACAGCAGTAGCACTTCAATCACCAGCGCAATTAAGCCGACCATTAGAATAGTTCTAGCGTTATTTAGCGCAATTTCATTGATTAATGCTTTAGGATAAACGACGACAAAATACCAATCCGGCCCACTTAGTTTTGTGACTGCAAGGAACTCGTGCTCTGAGGGATTATCAATAATGATTTGCCCTGATTTTGCAGTTCTAACAGCCTCAAAGATACGTCTGAGATGGGCATCTCCAGTATCGAGAATGTTGAAATTACCTTGCTTCTGTTTAATTTGCTCCATTCGAGCAGTATCGACAATCAGTCTCCCATCTTCACGAAAGATGATGTTGTAGGTTCCTCGAAGCGTATTTTTAACAGTTCGCTCCATCAGATCGTTTAACACAACATCATGGGCGATCGTTGCAATATGGTTGCCTTGAGCATCATCGATCGGAGTCGCGGCTGTCACCATCCAAAGTTTAGCAACGTCATCAAAGAAAAGCCCCGTCCATTTCGTCTCGCGAGCTGGATTCTGCTTTGGAGTTGAAATGTGGAAGAACTCTTCTTTGGGCAAGTACAAATCAGGTTTTGCCACTAAGCCCCAAGCAAAACCAGGAAAATACCCAATTTCCACATTTTCCGGGGTAATAACATAGGTGTTTGTGAAGCGGTTATGCCAAGCAGCACCGTAATAACTCAGCAAATCATAAGCGACGATCGTGTGACGACGTAACTCTGCGTTAATTGAAGTATTTTTGCCAATGAAGAGATGCGGATAAAGTTCTGTATCAAACGTTTCAATGGCGCGACTCTGAGGAAAATTGCGGTGAGTTCCATCAGACCACGGAATTGCTAATTCAGCGAATTTCTGCTGTGGGTCTTGTTCTCCCATCTTCTTGAGATTCTTGAGAAATCGCTGCTTAAATTGTTGATGATTATCTTCCGCAAGCTTAAATAGAGTTTCCTCGTGCTTGCCGCGATCAAGGCTATACTTTTCTAAATCCGACAGGATGATTGTTTGGATGGAGTGTGTTAGATGAACATAGCTGATCCCGGTTGCAGCAATAATCACACCTGCTAAACTAAACCCCATCTTTATTAAGGTACTACGGGTGAGGGACTGGTTGGGTTGATGGGAACTCGATTTCATAGAGCAGGGCAAGTAGAAATTGTAGAACTATAGCGATCCTAGTTGAGTTATGAAATCGATCTGCCCTCATCCCTAGCCCTTCTCCCTAGAGGAGAAGGGAGCAAGAATCTAGTCCCTCTCCCTGAGGGAGAGAAATTTAGGGTGAGGGCAGGATTTATGCAATTTACAAACCAATTAGAATTGCTATATTGCTGTCTGAGGGCTAATTCGTGTTCTACTCCAACATTGAAGAGAACCACTAAAGCGCCGATCTCATCAATCAACATTCCCTAAAATTAGGCTACTCTCCCACAGAATTTTACAAAGCAGAATTTCGGAATAGTGTCAAATCTACATGAGGCGGCAAAAAGGGTTGTGTCGCAAAAATGGTAGGGTGGGGAGGCTCAATTTTCTTTCACCTTATCTTAAATGGTTGCCCAATCCTTGTTTAAGTGGCGGCACTTTCTGCCAGAAATCATCCTGCTGAATATACGGTGGTATTGTCGCTATCCCTTGAGCTATCGGAACCTAGAAGAGATGATGGCGGAGCAAGGGGTGGAAGTGGATTATTCCACCATTTATCAGTGAGTATTGAGCTACGCCCCAGAACTGGACAAACGAGTTCGATCGCACCTGAACCAGACCAACGATTCCTGGCGGGTGGATGAGACCTACCTCCAGATGAGACCTACCTCCAGGTGAAAGGAGCATTGTGGGTTTTGATAACCTCCTCGGACTCAACAATTCAAGAAATACCGTCACGGCTGTAACTTTGGGCGTTCAACTCTTACAAAATCAAGCGGGAGGGGTGCGTTTAGAAACAACGGTGATGCGAGGCTTGCGTCAGCCTGTTGGGAACTTCAATGTAGGAGAGGTCGTGGATGCAGAAGAGAGTCGTGGTATTGGCTTTCGCTTGCTAGCAAATGATGCTTCTGGTCGCTTCAAAGCGGATGCTGGATTTGTACGGAGCACTTTCACGAATCCATCAAGTGATCCGCAACTTACAGATCAGTTAGACATTGTGAAAGTTGAACCTGTCGCGCGAAACGCTTGGTATGCTGAGGCAAGTTATGACCTGCTTAAAGATGTCAGACTTGACGCAGCTCGCACTTTAGGACTGTCGCTGAATTGGTGGTGCTTCAAATTAATGTGGGATAGGTTGCGATATCGTGCCAAGTCCAAGAACGAGAGGCTAATCCTGCCCGCTGTGCTGCGGTTGATTTGAATCGACTGTGCTGCCAAA
>JACJNW010000012.1 GCA_014695195.1 Cyanobacteria bacterium FACHB-DQ100
GGCGCTTAATCGCATGATTCAGATTGCCAAACCGGATAGCTATCACGTTGAAGCTTAATCTCGGCTTTTCTCAATCTCAGAACAGTCTCTTTTTCGATTCATGCAACAAAGCCAATCGCAGTTGTAAAGCCTTAGGTATTAATCCGCAGAAATAACCCAGAAATGATTGATAGCAAACAGTTCACGGACAATTCTAGGAAATTTTTAAAGTTAGTATCATGAGGGCTTTGGCTTCTTTTTTATCTGTTGGAATGATTCAAACCTTCAGCCAAGTTCAAATGACGTGACTCCAAACCAGCGATCGCTTGGAAATACAGGAGCTTCACCCGAATACATCCGGGCTGTCTCGAATACAGGTGTCATTCCCTGCTGTTCCGCTAAACTGACTGCCGCCTGATTGATCTCAGGTACATCCAGGTAAATTGGTGCGTCGATCTCTGTCTTTGCTTTCAGCGCTAAGAACAATATTTCTGCAATCTCGCGGTCATCAGCAAACAATGGACCAACCTTGTATCCAGAATGGCACTTCCTCAACACACCGTAGCCCACAAGCTGAGCGTTCCGCCAATATCCAAGGGCAACCCTTTCCGGTTGAGTGACCCATCGCTGTAAGAAGGCACTGCGATCTCCGGGAAAGAAAGCACGATCGTAAGCAATGATCTGCTCAAATGGCACTTGGGACAATTCAACTAAGTTTGAATCCGGTAAAACGCTACCTCCACCAATTCCGCCATAGCGAATATTTCGATGTGCAAGTTGGAATCCTGAGCGCTGGTAATTCTGTTGTTGTGCCACGACACCATCTAGCCCAATCGTTCGACCCTGCAATCGTTCTAAGGCTTCATTCCAAATCTGAATCCCGAAGCCTTGATTTCGATACTCTGGTTTCACAATGTAGAAGCCAATAAACCCAAAAGAATTGCCGTACTTTGTTGCCGAGATTGTTGCAATCGGCTCATCGTCGAGTAATCCGACTAAAAAACCTGTTGAGTCCGCAGCAAAAAAGCAGTCTGCGTCATGTAAGCCCGGATTCCAGCCTTCTACGGCTGCCCACTTGATCGCAAGCTGGACTTCTTCGGGCTGCATAGAGCGAATCATGTAGGATCTGGCTAACATCGATTGGTTACATTGCCTGTGTCTTAAATCATAACTGCGATTAGATTCTGTTGGCGGGTTTCGAGAAGATTTGCTTTCTTTGGGCGATCGAGAATGGGGGCAACGGTTAACGGCGGCTGGGGGGTGAGTGGTGTACTGTCCTGATGTGATCGTGTTGCATCTGGCGCGGATAACTTTGTGATCGCTGCTTCAGAAAGTCAGATTGCAGGCAGTTCATCAACATAAGCTGCAGCCGTTCACCGAGCAATGATTGGGAACGCAGCTTTTACCGTTGGGATAGCAATTTTGGCGATCGGTGTGGAGTGATCCAAATTTGCGAGGATGGGAGAGGGTTCAATTTGGTTGGATCATTCATCGGTTGAAGTGGGAGGTTGCGAGGGTGATGGTGCGATCGCTCCTTAGTCGGTTTTGACTTTCTGGTTCTGTACTATTTTATGTGTTACTTAGAAGGAAAGTACCTGTGTGGGTAATGTCAGAAGTTGACTTAAACTCCCAAAATAGAGCTATTCAGGTCTTGATTGCTTTAGTTCACATGGAGCCAATAATGAAACCATCCATAACATTAAAGGTGCTGCTTGGATTACTATGTGCAGTTACTGTTACTATTCCAACAGTTGCACTTGCAGGAATTCGTCAAACTGGGTTTGACTTTCAACTGGTTGCGGGTTTTCCATCTGGGCGAATTTGTCTGAAAGCTCCTATTTGCATAGGCTTCTATCGTTTCTGACTAAAATGGCTCAAGTCTTTTTATTTGAACCATCGGTCGGAGCAAAAATGCCTCAAGCCTACCAGTGGCAATGGATTCCCACGCATTTGACCTTAAAACAGTTTGAAGAATTTGTCTTGCCCCACTTGCACCTCGGCAGTCGCGGACCTCAGCCAAAGCTCTCTTTGCACGCCATCTTCAACTATATTTTGAAACTGTTGTACCTCGGCTGTCAGTGGAAGGAACTGCCCATCAAGCAGAACAAAGCGGGGCAACCGGAAATTCATTACACTCGGATCTACTCCGCTTTTCGGCGCTTTGAAGCCCAAGGGTGCTTCGATGCCATTTTTGCAGAGACGGTGGTGCTGCTTCACCAGCACGAGTACCTCGATATCAGCGTCATTCATGGCGATGGGACGATGACTGCGGCAAAGAAAGGGGGTGACAATCTCGGATTCAGCGGGCACAAGCACCTCAAAGGAGACAAAGTCGTTGCCTTCTGTGACCGCAACTGCAACGTGATTGCCCCTTTTATTTCAGCTCCTGGCAATCGGAACGAATCGCCGCTGTTGCAGGCAGCGCTGCCACAAGTCACCCGCATCGCCAAGACGGTCGGACTCAACTTGAACCAGACTCTCGTCAGTCTCGATGGGGTCTACGATAGCCGGGCGAATCGCAAAGCCATCTTCAATCGCGGCATGATGCCGAATATTCCTGCAAATCCACGTGGCAGAAAGACTCCGAAGCGAGGACGCAAACCGATCTTCGACCCGGCAATCTTTCAGGAACGCTTTTACACCATCGAGCGAGTGTTCGCCTGGGAGGATAAGTTCCGTCGCTTACTGCTGCGCTTCGAGCGAATCAGTGGATTGCACTATGCCTTGAAAACTCTGGCATACACGATGATCAATCTCCGCCATTTCTGCAGGGCTAACCCCTTTGTCATCTATTCTCCTGGGGGTCTCTGTTGTCGAGACCCAGAATGGTCGTGCTTTGCAATCGGAAATATTGGGAAAAGCGGCAGGAAAACGATCAATTTTGATCATTCTTGTCCTTTGAAAGCTCAATTTGACCCTGCTGTTCAATAGTTCACATCAACCTTTAAGCAAAACCCGCAACCAGGTGGAGGAATGAATCAAGGCTACTTCTTGTGTCGTGGGCTAACCAAGGTCAGGGGCGAGATGAGTTTATCGATTTTGAGCTACAACTTGAAACGAGTGTTCAACATTTTAGGAGTGGAAGCGATGCTTGCCGGGTTAGCAGCAAAAAGAACGGTAAATGAGTAGGATTCGTAATGGAAGATCCCTGATCTCAGACCGCTAGAAATAATTGGTGATGCTAGGGAAATGTCATCGGTTCTCACCAAGAAAAGAAAAATTCCGATTGGCGCAGCTTTCTGAGTTTTCACACAGTCTGCGTGGGTGCAGAATTTCAGGGCTACAAAGAAAAATCTGTTGAGGAGTTCGACCCAGCGTATTCTAAGTTTCCGCCCGCCTAAGCGCCTTGCTGAGTCGAGATGAACAGAATAAGATGAACTCGATCTTCGTGAACAAAAATTGGGATAGCAAGAGAGAGCGATGGCTGAACTGCCTCCACTGCATAACCGACTCGATGCCGAGTTCGAGGGGGAATGGCGAGCGGACGGCAACAATTACCGGCTTGAGGTCAAACCAACAGATCTCGATGCTCGTCGAGCGTTTGGCAGGAGAAGAACTTGGACAAGGCATTTGTGGGGCACTCTTTGCCGAGAAGAGCGTCGGAGCCGTGTTCGGTCTCCAGCTATGCTCGGGCGAGCAGGTCGTCCTCAAGCTCTTCCACCCCTCCCAATTACTGACGCAACTTGCAGCTGTGCATCGGTGCCTGGACAGATTGGTACGCTCTAGTTTCCCAGCACCACCGCCTTGCTCTCGATTGTTTCAGACGGAGGACGGCATTATCGGAGCTTTCTACACGTTCAGGGATGGGACAGTGCGGGATGCTCACGACCCCTTGGTTCGTCGAGAGCTCGCCCAAGTTCTGGCAGAGCTGACTAGCATGAAGCAAAGTGGATCGACGACATCGGACGTCGCGCTCAGTCCATCATCCAAGTTCAAGCGCTGCCGCTCTTGCCCGCACATCTCGATTGGGGCACTAAGAACTGCCGATTTCATGGGGATCACATCTGTTTAGTGTACGCCTGGGACTCGCTGTGTGCTGCCTCAGAGGCAGAGATAGTAGGACGGGCAGCAGCCCAATTTACAGCGCAGTGGGACATTCTAGCTCCGCTAACGCCGAGCCCAGATGGGGCACGTGCCTTCGTCCAAGAATACGAGATAGCTCGTGGGCAACCGTTTTCTGAGGAGGAGCGGGTGGTTCTAGCGGCTTCTGCCGACTACTGTGTCGCTCAAATTGCGCGGTTCGAGTTTGCTTCTGGCTGTTCGTCGAGCGACGGATTTTTAGCGCTGTTGCAGGACTGGGGAAGAAATGGATTCTTAGTGGTAGGCACCAATTGAGGAACAGCCTATTGCAACAATTTGATAGCGCTGTTGCAATAGACTGTCAAGCATGACGAGTTTTCTGTCTCTAAATGCCGCTATCCTACATCTTCTCTACATTTCAGCCTCATTGTCACCCTTCAAGATGTCTCCTATCCTTACTCTCCGGCAAACTTTGCTCTACAGTTGCACTTCCAGCGGTATTAATTTAATCAACACTGCCATTTCGACCTGGCTGCTTTACTACTATGCACCTCCGCCCAATACAGGGGCTGTGCAATATCTCTCGATCACAGTCCTGGGTATCTTACTGGCGATCGGTCGCGTCTGGAATGCCATCATTGATCCCTTCATCGGCCATTGGAGCGATCGCACCCAGAGCCACTGGGGACGACGAACGCCCTTCTTGGTGCTCGGCAGCCTCATGACTCTCGGGGCGCTGTTATTCCTCTGGACGCCTCTGACTTCCTATCCCAGCTTGCCGAATGCCCTTTATTTCCTGACAATGACCATCATTCTGTATACAGGGATGAGTCTCGTTGGTGTCCCCTATGATGGCAGCTTGCCCGAGATGGCAGCGACGGCAGTTGAGCGCGTTCGGCTCAGTATGTGGAAAAACATTTTTGGCATTCTGGGCGTGTTGGGTGGTGCAGTCATTGCTAGCAGTGTCTATAGCCGTTGGGGAGCGATCGCCATGGGGGGAGTGATCGGAACCATTGGGGCAGTAACGGTGGGACTGACACTCCCAGTTCTCCCCAAGCGGATCTTGCCTACACTCGACCCAACGGGCGAGGGCGAAGCAATCGCATCGATGAGCTTTTGGCAAAGTCTTCGTGCCACCCTGCGGAATCGCCCGTTCCTGATCCTTTGTAGCTCCACGATTCTCGTACAGACTGCTTACGCGATGTTGCTCTCGAACCTGCCTTACTTTGTTGCATTGATTTTGCAAGAACCAGAGGCAGCCGTGGGACGCTATCAGGGTTTGGTGGTGATAGTGATGCTGGCTGCCGCTCCCGTGTGGAATCGGTTGAACCGAGACTATCCGGATCGGCAATTACTAAAGGTGTCCTTGTTTGGGTTGGCAGTGACTACAAGTTTGCTGACCGCAGTGGGATGGATTTCCTTCCTATCAACTGGGCTTCAAGCCGCACTCTGCTTAGGCTTTTTGGGACCTTTTCTCGGCGGTTATTTTATCTTGGTCTACGCGATGATGGGAGCCGTCGTCGAGCAGGATGCAATCGTCACGGGACAGCGGCGAGAAGCGTTTCACTACAGTATTTTCTCGTTCTCGGCTGGCATGGGGCTATCGTTCTCAACCCTGATTATCCCACCCATTTTTTCTCATTATGGTTACACGCTAGCACAGCCTGCGGGTGTGCGAGTGGTATTTCTGGTTGCTGGGATACTTGTGGTTTTGAGTGCTGTAGTCTTCCATGACTACCGCCTTACAGAGACACCCACGCAGAGGTAAGCCGATAGTGTAATCATTGGTCTGAACGTCTGTGCCCGAGCGCAGACGTTCATCCTTGAAAGCTTGCTTTGTCGTTAAGCTTGTGGCAGTTACGCAACGAGCGAATGCGAGTTTGAAAATATAACCGAACAGTGATTTACTCCAAGATTAGTCCAAGCGAGATTGCATCCTTAGAATTGTGACAGTTAAGCCACAGCAGACTAAAGCTGTCAATTCGTTTGCAAATGCTGTAACCATATCTTCAAATCAGAGAGCGTTTGAAAATCCAGTAGTGCTTCTGCCAGGGATTCGATTTGAGTCAGCGATAAGTTGGCAATCTGCGATGACAAGGATTCAGGCAACACTCCAAAACGACGATTTAATAGACGTAGAACCAATCCTCTCCCTTCTTCCTCGCGTCCATCTTCCTTCGCTTCCTGATAGAATCGTGTTTCTTGAAGGGTTGTAATTCCTAGCATTGCTTCCGCCTCCTGCCGATTTAGATTTGTGAATTTGTAAACCAGAATCGTCGTAATCATCTCAATTATGGCGCGGATTGCCTCTTGAGATGCTTCTCCCCGCGATCGCGCTAGCAGAGCCCTCGCCACTTCCGGCGTACTCGCTTCATCAACCGTTGTCAAAGCCATCAGCGCTACCCCTAGCGGCAACTGTTCAATCTCCCCCAACTCATCCAAGAGCACCCGATGCACCTGATTGCTATTTAACTGCGATCGATAAGGGTGCGTTTCTGTTTGCTCAGTCGAGCGAGATGGGTAAATAATTACAGTCTGCCAGTCCGTGAAACGGCTCCGGTTTCTGTAGAAATACAAAAACGATTCACCAAATAGTCGCTCATACAGCACCTCATCACGCTGAAACTGAACTTCGCAGAAATAGACAACGCCCGGCTCAGCATCTGGTGGTAAAAACACGCCGTCAATCTCAAATCTGGGTTCTTTCACTGCAACTGAGTCGAAGCGATACTGCCCAGCATTCGAGGGGAACTCTTCTAACAACTCAAACAGTAGCGTTGGAGCCTGTTGGAATAATTTATAGAAAATTGAATCACGACGCACTAGATCGACATCTCCGACTTGTTCATGTCTTTCTAAATCTTGGTTTTAATCTTCTTCAATACACTGCTCTATCAAGGTCATAACTTTTGGCAGAATCCTTAAAAGCTGTTTCCCTCCCTGAGTTGTAGGTGGATCAGATTGAATCTGCTTAAGCTTGGCAAGAGTCTGCTTCAAAAGTACGACACGTGTCGTGCTTTTTAGAGACGAACTTCTTATGGATATTGTGTCTTCTGACAAATACCGCTGAATTGTGCGAAGGTTCTTTCCCACAACGACAGCTAAAGCAGGCATTAGCGGCTTTTGTCCCTTTTTAGGGCGACCTTGGACCTCAACATAACCTGATGCTTTTAAGCGAGCTGCGATCTCTTTAACTTCAGTAGGGGTATAGTCGCGACGCTGCTCATTTTCAGCAACCTCAATTTGCAGCGCCAGGTCAGGTTCCTGATCAGCGTCAATTGCTAGGGAGCGAATCGGAATTTGCTCATTTGGGAAGTGTCGGTGGTAAGCAGTAGGCTGATGCGTTTTGAGATGAATGATTGCGGCAAGCCTATGCCCACCAGCTAAGAGTCGTTTCTGTTTATCTACAACAAGGGGTTCAATGAGACCCAAAACAGAGATAGATTCGGCAAGGGCTTTCACATGAACAGGATTAAGCGTGCGAGTGTTTTGCGATCTCGGCTGAATCTCGTCAAGTAGTAGTGTGCTGCCTTGAGAAAATGAATTAATTTGTTCTGGAGAGGAGGACAGGGGCTGTTTAGCTCGTGCAGCTGCAATAATTTTGTCTAAATCCGTCATTTCTTAGCTACCTTCCACAATTCTTTGCCAACGGCTTCGTACTCAAGCCAAGCTTCACCAGCTTTTGGGTCACGAATTTGGTTGACGGGAACACCTGCGTTCTCTGCTTTAAGATAAGCGGAAAATCGTCGAATCATGGGTTTAAAGATAGGAAGCCCTGCTTTCTTGAGGGCTTGTTGAGCTTTCTCGCCTTCTCGACTAGGCTTGGGAGGGACAACAGTGAGCAGGATGCGATATCGACCTGTCGGTAAAGTCGTGAGCGTTCCAATCGTAGCTTCAAGAGCAAAAGTTGTTGGGGTACAAGGAATAACAAGGAGATTGGAGGTTTCGGCAAGGGCAGCGAGATCAGCATCAGTGGGACGCGCAGCGGTATCAATCACAAGGTGATCATAGTCAGCAGGAATAGATTCACCATCACAAACGAGAAAAGGCACACTTTTGCCACCACGTTCAGCCCACTGAATGACAGAACGGTTTAAGTCTCCGTCAGCAAGCACAGTCTTACCTCGTTTGCTGGCAAGGTAAGTAGCAATATGGATAGCAGTCGTACTTTTGCCAACCCCACCTTTGAAAGATGCAATAGTAATAATCATGCCGATCATTTTAGCCTTTCAAGTGCAAGCGAAAATAAAAAGTACGACATGTGTCGTACTTTTCACAGAATAACTGAGTAGATACAACCTTGGCGATCGTCCTTCAGTTGGCATCATCTTGTGTAAATCTAACGACCACTAATCGCAGATTATACTTTTTAACCTTCAATAAATCCGAGCATTTAGCCCTATCAAAAAAGGGCTGTCTTTTCATCAATTTCAGCATTCAAGAAGAACCTTTGGTTTTCTTAGCTTTCAGGTTCTGCTAAGGAGTGACAAAAAGCCCTATCAAAAAAGGATCCTTTCTCAATGGAGGCAGCGTCGCGAAAATATTAGAAAGGGTTGATGGGCATTGCATCAGTCCGACTAGACTCCTGCTCACTTGGCTGACCCACCGCATGCATTACCTCATGCAGCGCCTTCAGTAATTCCTGAGCGGTATAGGGTTTCGACAGAAATGCGCTGGCTCCTAAATGCATCGCTTCCTTCACGTTGTCACTCGAAGGAAGCCCACTCACCGCAACCACTTTGACGAGCGGATTCATTTTCTTAAGAATCTGGATTGCTGCGGGACCTGTCATGTTCGGCATCATCATGTCCATCAAAACAACGTCTACTTTGTCCTTATGTTGGGCATACGAAGCAAGCGCTTCGATGCCGTCATTAGCCGTTAAAACCTTATATCCAGAGGTTTCTAGCGTCGTTTTCGTAATCTCACAAATGCTCCCTTCATCATCCACCACTAAAATCAACTCTCCATTGCCGAGGGGCTGTTCTATTTCTCGGATCGATTGAGTTTCCCTTCCTGCAATCGCTGGCAAGTGAACCTTAAATTGGGTGCCTTGTCCGACTTCGCTATAAACATTGATAAAGCCTCCGTGACTTCGGATAATGCTATTCACCGTGGACAGTCCAAGTCCTGTTCCTTTCCCCACCTCCTTCGTGGTGAAGAATGGATCAAAGATGTGATCGATGGCATCAGGCGAAATCCCGCTACCCGTATCCGCGACAGAAATGACTATATAAGGACCAACCTTGGCATCAAGATGCATGTGTGCATAGCTTTCGTCAATCCAGAGATTTTGAGCAGAAACACTTAAGCATCCTCCCGCGGGCATGGCATCCCGAGCATTAACACACAGATTCATCAGCACTTGATGCAGTTGTGTTGTGTCAGCAGAAACAACCTGAAGGTCAGTGTCAATCTGAGTTGAGACTTCAATTGACTTGGGAAACGTTCCGTCAATAATCTGCTTTATTTCCGCAATCACGTATCGCACTTGAAGTGCTCTGCGTTTGCTCTCGGCTCCCCGTGCAAACGATAGGATTTGGTTGATGAGCGCTGCTCCCCGTTTCGTATTCGTTTCCTGTATCTTCAGGAACTGCCGCGTCGACTCATCTGCATCCGTGAGTTTGAGCTGAAGCAACTGGGAGACCGCAAGGATGGGGGTCAAAATGTTGTTGAGGTCATGAGCAATTCCGCCTGCTAGTGTCCCCAAGCTCTCTAGCCGCTGGGCGTGAAGAAACTGCCGCTCAAGTTGTTTCTTCTGAGTAATGTCTGTATTGATAACCAAGATCGATTTCAGTTGATCAGCTTCAAACATGGCGGTCCAGCAACTCTCAACCAAAATCTCTTTGCCGTCTTTGGTCAATTGGTGCAATTCTCCCTGCCACTTGCCGGCTTCAAGCACAGTCTTTTGAATTTTCTCGAGTGTAGGCGCAACTTTTTGACGCAGCAGATCGTTGGCACGAAGGCTTGACGCTTCAGCTTTCAGCCAACCGTAAAGTTGTTCAGCGCCCCGATTCCAGAAGAGGATTTGATAATTTGAATCTAAAACCCAAATGGCATCGGTTGTGACATCAAGCAGCGCGGCTTGCTCCCGAATTTTCTCTTCGGAGCGCTGACGTTCCATCAGTTCGGTCTGCACTTGTTGGTGCAGTTGGGCTTGCTGAATGGCGATCGCTAGCTGGGTGGACAGTTGCTTGAGCAACTCCAGTTCGATCTGTTGCCAAGGTCGGGCTTGGGTGCAATCATTTGCTACAAGCAGTCCCCAGAGTTGCTCGTCTTGCACAATTGGCACGACTAAGTTCGCCCGGATTTGGAGGCGGTCTAACGACTCAAGATGACATTGGGAGAGATTTCCAGCGCGAATATCAGAAACCGCGTGAATTCGTCCCTGCTGATAAAGTGCTCGATTGCCAGGTTGGATAAAGAAGGAGTCCGCCACTCTCGTTCCCTGAATCGGTAAACACTCTGGAACAACGGCTTCGACGGTGACCTCACCGCTCCAATCTGATGCAAAACGATAAATAAACACGCGATCCACTTGAAGAAACTGCTGAACTTCTGTGACAGCCGTTCTTAAAATCTTCTCCAAATCCAACGATCCACGAATGCGCTGAGCAATTCCGGTCATTACCCGCTCGCGATCGACCTGTTGACTCAGGATTTTCTCTCGCCATTGCTGTTTCGCCAGCTCAGCGAGTTGCTCCGCTCGACTTTGGCATTCTAGCTTGACTCTCTCCTGGTAGTTCCCAAAGAAGTCAGCCAAACTGGGTTCCTCTTCGAGTAACGCATTCAGGTTGTTCTGCACGCGCCGATCGGCTTCGTAAACGACTTCAGGATGGAGTTCCATCCAGGCATGACACGCTTTAACATAAGCAATAAAGGCAAGCAAATGCTTGTAATTCACAACGCCTAGAAACTGCTGTAGAGTATCGCGGTAAGTCTTCGCCTGTTCGCTCTCCAAGGCAATAAAAATTGCCACCTGAAGCAGACTGGCTTCAGCCAAGGGGGTTAAGTTAGACCAATCCTCCAAGAGACGGGGCTGCGCTGCCAACTTTTTGAGATGCTCGTCGAGTGCTGCGAGCACAGGCGGTGGAGAGGCGAGTAATGCGAGAACCTCTCGTGCTGACAGTCCCAGAGGGCGTAGGGTACAGCTGTGACAAATCATGCAGTAAGGAACGACACAAAAGCGCGAAAGGTAGGCAGAAAGTTTCTCCTTAAATAAGGCTGGCAGAGGATTATGAATATAGGCAGCGAGCGTCTGCTGCCAAAGGTTCTCCAATACTTGGGGAGAGGGTTCTGCAGGTTCAAAAAAGGGAGGGATAAATCCAAGTGTTGCCTCAATTTCTGCCTTAATCTGTTGGCTGGATCGACCCATATAAATATCTGTTTTTGGTGGAGAGACTGTAGCGATAGAGTGTGACATTAGGTTTTCAGGGGGCATTTATTTGTGGCGGTATCAATCAAGTTCTGCTCGGAATACTGCAATTCAACTACAAAGCCACTGAGGCTACTCCATGACGCGGGTTTTAGAAGCGAAAACCAACTATGGCTACCCGTATCTTTGCTGTGAGAATAAACCAAGTGCGACAGATATATTGGGAAGTAATGCAAAATCTCAGCCTATGTCTCACGCCTATGTCTTATGGTAGAGGCTAGTGATAGCGTTGGCCAGTCTTTCTGAGAAGAAAGGTGAACTTCTTAATGATTATTTATTTTCGTCCTTTACTGTTTTGTCAGAATAATTCTGGGCAGGCATAAATCGCTTTTAGTATAGTGAAATCATCAGGAGAAGCTGCTTACTCAGCATTAAGACTTGCACTCGCTCAAATCGTCGCATGACACTCGTACCTTTGCTGGTCAGCTCCAATCAATGGACAAGATAGCTAGTGTACAGTGACTAATTAAATGACAGTGGGACAAGTTCGCGTCATCCAGCCAGTCTGAGCGCTGTACACTTCAAGGATTGAAAAACTCTTCGGAATTAGTGCTTAACGGAACGCGAACGAGATACTTCGTTTGTCACAAAAAAGTATTTGCGACACAATCCTTTTTTGTGCCCTATCCGTAAACGAGCTTTTTTTGATAGCAGCGATAAGCACTGCCTGTACCCAGTTGTTATGCGTTTACAGTTCCAGTTCATAAATCTGGGCAATCTCCTCGGCTTGAATCCCCAGATACGCTAACGTCTGCTGTTGCGTGGCATGTCCAAAGGCTTCCATCAGCAGTGGAATGGCAGTCCCGCGCTCTAGTCGCTGCCAATACCCCCAAGTCTTGCGCAAGCTGTGACTGCCATACTTGCCCTTCAATCCCACATGCTGACACCACGTTTTCACCATCGTGCTCACGGTCGGAACCGTCAGGCAACCGCGCTTGCCTTGGAACAGGAACGCGTCATCGGGAAGGGGATGAGCAGTGAGGTACTGGGAGATCGTCTTGACCACCGCCCCATTCACCGTCACGCTCCGAAACTTCCCCGTTTTGCTTTGCTTCACCCGCAGCACATCGCCGAGTTGCAGCGATCGCACCTGACCCACCGTGAGCGAAAGCAGTTCATTCGCCCGGAAGGCAGTATTAATTCCCAGAACAAACAGACAGAGGTCCCGCGGTTGGTCGCGCAGCAGTTTCTTAATCCGCTCGATCGCCCGCTTATCCCGAATCGGCTCAACTGTGAGAACAGATCCCGGAAGCGGATGATGCGGATTTTTGCCTTTTTGAAACGCCATGCCAGCCTTGATCTTTTCACTAAGTTATCACACTCTATAGCTAAGGACTTAGTGAAAAAGGACATTCCGAAAAATCATCGAGAGCAGAAATCAGCGCTGAACGCTAATCACGGCAAAGAATACAGCCGCATTCGAATTCACTAAGTTCTAAGTAATAGTTAATGAATTGGAAAGGGATCTGAAGGATGAAACTCTCCGAATCTCATCGCGCTATTAGTTTGTAGTGCACCTGTGTTACAGAGCTTGGACTATCGCTGGACTAATGCACGTACTACAACTATCTTCAAATACGCATTCTCTCGTTCAGTTCAAGCCATCGATTGAGCTTAATCAAAAAACGTTTAAACTCAAAGCAGAAGCAGCATTGAGCGATTCTGAAACAAATGGGACTTCTGCGGATCCAAACAGGCTTTCAGAATCAGCAAAGCCAAGAGATGCTTGTTCAGTCTCAGGTACCGCTGCTTGATCGTATTCGCTGAAAGTACAAACTAGAGCTGTTGTCTAAGCGCCTACAATTCTTCTACAGGGTACTTGCTATCAAGTGACAGCAACAGGTTCTTGCACTCTTTTGGTGAAGTTGGTAATTCAAGCAAGCTGGAACATAGTAGATGTGTGAGAAAGATTATTGGTCACACTCCTTTTCACCAAAACTGTGCAAGAGCCCAGCAAAGTTGGCTGTTCTAGCCGAGATCGCCTCCCAGAGACATCGCGGTTCATCTCCCATATCAGACCTCGGCAGCCACCAGATCAGCGAGGTGGCGAAAGTTATCGAAGACCAGTTCGGCCCCGGCTTGCATGAGGTACTCGCGGTGGTCGGGGCCGCAGTGCTGTCCTCCCGTGAATCCAAACACGCGCATGCCCGCGCTCCGGGCCGCATGGACGCCGTGGGTACTGTCCTCGATGACCAGGCAGTGCGCCACGGGAGTGCGCATCCAGCCGGCGGTGTAGATGAACACGTCGGGTGCGGGCTTGCCGTGAGCGACTACATAGGCGCTGATCACATGAGGCTCAAAGCGTTCGAGAAGATCGACAGAGTGCAGACCAAGCCGCAGCTTTTCCGGGTAACTGCTAGAGGCGACGCACAGCGGCACGCGCAGATTGTCCAAAGCCTCGGCGACCCCCGGAACGGCGCACAGTTCGCTCGCGTAGGCAGCTTCCGTGCGCTCCTTGACGCGCGCGAAGAACTCGGCGGGAATCTTCTGTCCCCAATCGGCTTCGATGTCGGCGACCATCTCGCGTTCGGGGCGACCGGCAAAACGGCGGATGACCTCCTTGGTGTTCATCCCATAGCCCAGGCGCGAAAGCTCCTCGCTCACCAGGCGGCACACGACAATTTCGCTGTCGATGAGCACCCCGTCGCAGTCGAAAATGATGAGTTGAGTTGAAGTCATACTTTAAGCACCCCGAGTTGCCGATTGAGAGCCCGGCTCGGAATCCGGCTCAGAGGCGGACTGCACCGTGTCGATGAAGTTGCCTTGGGAGATGAGGTGGTAAAGGCTCTTGATGCCGGTGTCTGTCGCAGGCGTCGCGCCCTTTGCGGACATGTGAGCCTTCATTGGCAGATCGACGCGATCCGCGAAACGCTTGCTGAAAGACTGGATGGTGTCGTAATTATCGGGAGTCGGGGTGTGGAAGCGCGCCAAGATGCGGGTGATGGAATCGTCCGTGGTCTCGAATCGGCGCAGGATGCTGGCAGCGTTGCCGGCGAGATACACCTCGACATCCACGTCGCGCACGAAATCCGCGTAAGTTGGGTCTTTGCGCAGCAAGATGGCAATGCCCTCGCTTATCTCCTGCATCACGTCGCGGGTGAACTGGTGATTTTCGGGCGAGGACTCGAAGAACTCCTTGAGCTTGAAGTCGGTCTTGTTGTCATGCGTATCTAGGGCGTGCAGGGCGATGAGCCAGTGGGCACCGTTGAGCTGCCAGCTTTTGATCTGCTTCTCGACTTCCACATGCCGACTCCATTCGATGCGGCTGTCCCGGCACAACTCCGCCATCTCCTCGGTCTCGGGGCATAGCTCTAGCTTGACCACGCCGTATTCCTCGGCGCGCACCAGAACCGTGGGATGAGAGTGGGAGTCGTCTTCCTCCAGTCCCACGCACATCCGGTCGACTAAGGCGTGCACTGGCGTCACGTGACGGCGGGTTTCGGGCGTGATGAGGTCTTGAAGGCACTCGTGCTCCAAAACCTCGCTGGCGATTAGCGTGTTCTCGCAGGCAATCAGGAAAACCCGGCCCATCGCATCTGGCTCGGACTGTTTCTTCTGGCTCAGGATGTCGAGCGCCCGGAGGACGGCGCGGTAGTTCTCTGGCTTGAGGACGGAAGCGGTGACGATCACCGAGGTTTCCGGGCCGATTTGCCCGGCGATTTCTCGAACGGCGGCTTCGGGATTCTCCTCGTCGTAAGCGAAGAAACCGTCGTAACGCACGGCGACGCCATTAGATGCGGACTCGCCAGGCTGCTGGATGAGGTAGCTCTTTTGAGGATGGTCGCGGAGCAGCTCGTTGCGGCGGACGGCGTCCAGCGCGGTAGAACCGGTGGCGTTGGTGCCTGAGACGGCGCGGTTGAAGAGGTAGAGCTTCGATCCCGGCTTCTGAAACCAAGGCGCGATAAGCCCCAACCCCAGACGGCCCGCGCCAAAGTGAAGGTGGATCAATCCCGGCGTCGCTTCGGCGGCATTCGTATCAGCGGGACCCACATCCCGCTCGTCCATCCGCGACGGGTTCTCATTTGTATTCTGCATGGCGGCTCTTATTTGAATTGTTAGGCTGTATGGCTATAAACCTCTGGAACATACAGACATACAAGCCTACGAACTAGATATTAGTAAGTATTAGTAATCAGATAACTCAACCAACAGGAGGAATAAATTCCAGAAATTTCATCAACGGGCTTAAGCACTTGTTTTCAAAAGCAGCCGCCAGTGTTTCACAACACAAAACTAGTGCAGCCAGGACAACGACATGTAGTTTAAATCCAAGACGTTGCGTGACATTGCTGTCGCGTACGGCGCTGTTTGGGCTGTCACGCAATTTTGGTGAAGCAAAGTTGAGACCGCTGCTTGCCCTGACGCATCTCTTAGGTTTCAGCCTGCTCAAGTTTCCTACTTCACCAAAAGAGCGTAAGAGCCCGTCTGATGTGAGAATCGTGCCTCGGGTCGCCGCCCCAGATCAAGCACGACTTCAACTAGCGTGTCGCGTTGGGAATGGCACTCTAAGGGTTGCTGGATCTCCTGGGGTAGAATCTCCAACAGCTTCTGAAGATCATCTATGTTGTGCATTTTAGAAGTGTTGCAGTGAGCAGCAGTGAGAGAAGCAAAATTGATATTTCAAAGACGTGTTTTAGTAAATTTCTGGTATTGCCGAAGCGCGATGAAGCTACTTTAAAGCTTAAATCTAAGGCTTCTATTTTACTGAGATTAATCAATCGCTCTCTTATTATTAAATTTAACAATTACATCCTTAAGAATACAGAAGAAAACCGGCGTTATAGGTGCGGATATTCTCCTTGAAAAATAGAGAATCAATTCAAACATTTCTTTTTATGCGAGTCACAAAAATTGCGCTATTTCTTTTACATAGCAACAATTTCTTTATGTTACAGCAATGTAATTCTTATCACTTAAGGCGTCAATTACTAGTCTCACTTGCCTCTGACTAAAGAGTCATGTATTCAACTCTCTAATACTCTAGGCTAAATGTAGTTCTTTAAGAATTTAACTCAAGAATTAAGAGCGTTAGATTTGTTTTTTCAAAATCTTATAACAGTCAATGAATCTGATAAAGAATAGAGCACCAATCCTGATGCGAATTCCGAAATGAATACTCCGATTCCAGGGCTACTGCATCCTCCCCGTCTTCCGACACCTGAGCCGCCTGCGCCAGTAAAATCTGGCTCTCCAACTTCCTCGAGCGCAACCCCTGCAACCAGGGCATCTTAATCCACCTGTCTGATGCCGAATCTGTGCAATTGATGAGCAACCAGAGCAGAGCAAAACCACTTCAATTCTCTATACAGCTCAACAGCCGATTCTTTTCCGGGTGGACGCGGCATTACGTGCTTCAATTTGGGGTTGTTTTGGCGCTTGCATTTTTTTCAATACTCAATTGTGTAAAGCAAAATTTAGTGATGATAACTCTAAAGCGAAGGACATCCTCTGCGGCGGGACGGTTACGCGCTCGTCCTACGCAGCCCACAGAAATTGGAGCACCTGGGCTGTACTCGCTCAGGCTAGAGAGCGAGCGTGAAGGATTGCTTTATGTTCCTAAAACCTATCAAGCCCATCAGCCCGCACCGCTAGTGCTCATGCTGCATGGGGCAGGGGGTAATGCAAAAGACGGGCTAAGCATCATTCAGCAATGGGCAGATGCTTTTACAACCATTGTGCTCGCGGTAAGTTCACGTTGGCAAACTTGGGACATGATTGTTAGTCACTACGGTCCTGACATTGCTTGTATTAATCAGGCATTAACACAAACCTTTACTCGTTATGCGATCGATCCACATCACATTGCGATCGCAGGCTTTTCCGATGGAGCTTCTTACGCGCTTTCAGTTGGCATGACCAATGGTGATTTGTTTACTCACATCCTTGCGTTTTCCCCTGGCTTCACTGCATCTGCTGATCAAGTTGGTCAACCTCAATGCTTTATTTCTCATGGCAAGCGCGATAAGGTGCTGCCGATTGATCAATGCAGTCGTCGTATTGTCCCACGATTACAACAAGCAGACTATGAGGTGATTTACCGGGAATTTGATGGTTCTCACACTGTTCCCATTGAGATCGCTCGTGAGGGAATGCACTGGGTGACAACTTGAGTGCACAGCGATCGCTGTGCTGCGCTTTCTTAACTAACAAATTTTGGAGTAGAACCATGTCTAATTCGCAAGCAAACCAATCTGATGATGAGTCACTTGGCGTTGAACAACTTCCTGAAGACGAATTGAGTGCTTCTCCCGGTGATGAGGACATTCAAGCTGGGAGTCTAGATGTGAATGATGCAGGAGTTGCGACAACTTCTGCCGATTCAACCGAGCAGCAGAACTCTGAGAGCGTCTCCTCTCCGGCAAGCGAGTAAAGCCCTACTTGCTTTAGGTACAAAGTGCGCTTTGTCTGTCTAGCTGCAAATTCTATTCGGCAACTACAAACATTAACTTCATATTAGGAATAAAAATCATGAGCAATCCATCACTGTCAGATCCAGCTACTAATCCAGATCAATCAGTTGTTGCATCTCAGCAAGCCCAACCTCAGGTTCCCACAAGTGTTGCAGGCAGCGCTACGCTGGATGCTCAAACAGCGGCGGGAGGAGTTCAACCAGAGGGAGAACCTATCTCTGCTCCCATCGCAACCAATTTTCCAGCAGCGACTGAGGCGGGCAATGCTCGAACTGCTGGAGTTTCTGACGTAAGAGAGTCTTCTACAGGTGGGCAATCCTCAGATAAGGGCTCTGTCAATTTTCAAAATAACCTTGATGTTCCCAGCGATCGAGTTCAAAACTTGCCTGATACTGATTCTCTTGAGCTACCAAACGATCCTGAAACGAATCTTCCAGATTAGGTGGAAAACTGAATGCCAATTCGCTGAATCGCAACCTACAAAAAAAGCTTCCAGCTTGTGAACTGGAGGCTTTAGATATGAATTGATAAACTTTTTTGCTGACCTAAGTCAGTTTCCCTAACAGAGCCTGAAAATTACATTGCAACTTGTCAAACACCAATGAAGGTTTGCGGTCAAGCCCTCGGTCTATTAGTACGGCTCGGCTGCATGTGTTACCACACTTCCACCTACCGCCTATCAACGTGTGTTCTCCACGTGACCTTACTGGATTAACTCCATGAGAGCACTCATCTTGAGGTGGGCTTCCCACTTAGATGCTTTCAGCGGTTATCCACTCCACACTTGGCTACCTGGCGTTTACCGTTGGCACGATAACCAGTACACCAGCGGTGTGTTCCTCCCGGTCCTCTCGTACTGAGGAGGACTCCTCTCAATCCTCTTGCGCCTACACCGGATATGGACCGAACTGTCTCACGACGTTCTGAACCCAGCTCACGTACCGCTTTAATGGGCGAACAGCCCAACCCTTGGGACGTACTACCGCCCCAGGTTGCGATGAGCCGACATCGAGGTGCCAAACCTCCGCGTCGATGTGAACTCTTGGCGGAGATCAGCCTGTTATCCCTAGAGTAACTTTTATCCGTTTAGCGACGGCGATTCCATGCTCAACCGTCGGATCACTAAAGCCGACTTTCGTCCCTGATTGACTTGTTTGTCTCACAGTCAAGCTTCCTTGTGCTTTTACGCTCTGCGACTGATTTCCAACCAGTCTGAGGAAACCTTTGCGTGCCTCCGTTACCATTTAGGAGGCGACCGCCCCAGTCAAACTGCCCACCTGAAACGGTTCCCATGCCGGATGACGGCAACAGGTTAGACGCTCAATACTGACAAAGTGGTATCTCACCGTTGGCTCCACAATCCCCACAAGGATTGTTTCACAGCCTCCCACCTATCCTGCGTAGTCAGAATCGATCGCCAATTTCAGGCTACAGTAAAGCTTCATAGGGTCTTTCTGTCCGGGTGTAGGTAGTCCGCATCTTCACAGACAATTCTATTTCGCCGAGTCTCTCTCCGAGACAGCATCCAGATCGTTACGCCTTTCGTGCGGGTCGGAACTTACCCGACAAGGAATTTCGCTACCTTAGGACCGTTATAGTTACGGCCGCCGTTCACCGGGGCTTCGGTCGCTAGCTTCAGAACTTGCGTCCCTGACCAACTTCTTTAACCTTCCGGCACTGGGCAGGCGTCAGCCCCCATACATCGTTTTGCAACTTAGCGGAGACCTGTGTTTTTGGTAAACAGTCGCCTGGATCTCTTCACTGCGACCACCTCGGGCTATTCACCCTAATGTGGCACCCCTTCTCCCGAAGTTACGGGGTCATTTTGCCGAGTTCCTTAGAGAGAGTTATCTCGCGCCCTTTAGTTTTCTCAACCATCCCACCTGTGTCGGTTTCGGGTACGGGCAATTTGAAGTTAACGTGGTTAGAGCTTTTCTGGGAAGCTTGACGTGACACACTTTGCGTCCGTAGACGCTCGTACTCATGCCTCAGCTTGGAATGGTTTCGCCACTCCTCAACGCCTCGGACACTTGAACCGCTAACCAACATGCGGCTGTGCTAGCCTTCTCCGTCCCTCTTCACTACTTCAAATCGGTATCGGAATGTTCACCGATCGTCCATCGACTACGTCTTTCGACCTCGCCTTAGGTCCCGACTCACCCTCCGCGGACGAGCCTTCCGGAGGAACCCTTGGGATTTCAGGGCATTGGATTCTCACCAATGTTTGCGCTACTCAAGCCGACATTCTCACTTCTGCTTCGTCCACATCTGCTCACGCTGATGCTTCTTACTACAACAGAACGCTCCCCTACCAATTGAAATGTGTATTAATTTTCAATTCCACCGCTTCGGCACGTCATTTAGTCCCGTTCATTTTCGGCGCAGGAACGCTTGACCAGTGAGCTATTACGCACTCGTTCGAGGATGGCTGCTTCTAGGCAAACCTCCTGGTTGTCTTTGCATTCCCACCTCCTTTGCCACTGAATGACAATTTAGGGGCACTTAGCGGATGGTCTGGGCTGTTTCCCTTTCGACGATGAAGCTTATCCCCCACCGTCTCACTGGCTGTGTGTGCAGTTGGTATTCTGAGTTTGACTCGATTTGGTACCGCTCTCGCAGCCCGCACCGAATCAGTGCTTTACCCCCAACCTATAATCACAACCACTGTACCTCAATACATTTCGGGGAGAACCAGCTAACTCCGGGTTCGATTGGCATTTCACCCCTAACCACACCTCATCCGCTGATTTTTCAACATCAGTCGGTTCGGACCTCCACTTGCTGTTACGCAAGCTTCATCCTGGACATGGTTAGATCACCCGGGTTCGGGTCTGCAAACAGTGACTCAATTGCGCCCTTTTCAGACTCGCTTTCGCTTTGATTTCGGCATTTCCGCCTTAGTCTGCCACTGCCTGCAAGTCGCCGGCTCATTCTTCAACAGGCACGCGGTCAGGCGTTAAATCGCCCTCCCACTGCTTGTAGGCTTACGGTTTCATGTTCTATTTCACTCCCCTTCCGGGGTTCTTTTCACCGTTCCCTCGCGGTACTAGTTCACTATCGGTCACACAGGAGTATTTAGCCTTACGAGATGGTTCTCGTGGATTCACACGGCGTCTCTGCCGTGCTACTCGGGATTCAGCTTGTATTGTTAAACTTTCGACTACCGGACTGTCACCGTCTCTGGTGTAGCTTCTCACTACTTCGTCTAGCCGCTCAATTCCGTGTTGCTGTCCCACAACCCCAACAGATAAATCTGTTGGTTTAGGCTGTTCCCGCTTCGCTCGCCGCTACTGGGGGAATCGAATTTCTTTCTCTTCCTCTGGTTACTAAGATGTTTCAGTTCACCAGGTTCGCTCTCACCACCCTATGGATTCAGGTGGCAGTACAGGGGGTTGCCCCATTCGGAGATCTTCGGATCTAAGCTTGCTGTCAGCTCCCCGAAGCGTTTCGTCGAGCGACGTCCTTCTTCGCCTCTGTGTGCCAAGGTATTCACCGTAAGCCCTTTGTAGCTTGACCACAAACTTACATTGGTGTCTGTGATATCTGTCGTTTGGTTTTATTCATTGCTTAACGTATTGAATAAACCACAAACGATGGTATCTACCTGACAAGTTACTATGCAATTTTCAAGGTTCTCGCTGGCATTCAATCCAGCAGGCTCTCTAGTCTAGCAACGCTATCACTAAATGAGTTGCTGAAGTTATTTCGATTGAATTTGGTTGAAGTCTTTGTGGTTAGTATCAATCCACTCGCTGAATTGGCTAACTGCTTATCACTCTTACTAATATAGCGAATTCCATTGAACTGTGTTGGGTGGGAACCGAACTATTTAGTGTTGCTTCCCGTTGTCTTCTGTTGAGGTCTTTGTCTCAACCTGTCCAACACTCACTCTTACTACTGTACACAATGGATTTAAGAACCTCAGTCAGTAGAACCGAAGGTTTAAGTTCGGTTCTACTGGCTGAGAGAGAACCAAGTGAGTTTGAAAGCCTTTATCCAAGCTCGTCTCGACCTTGGGATGTCGGATCAAAGCGGACATAACATCAGAGATGATCTCTCGCGTCCGGTCTTTGTCCGAAGGTCTCCCTGTAAGGAGGTTGTCCAGCCGCACCTTCCGGTACGGCTACCTTGTTACGACTTCACCCCAGTCATCAGCCCTGCCGTCGGCGTCCTCCTCCCATCAGGGTTAGAGTGACGACTTCGGGTAAAACCAACTTCCATGGTGTGACGGGCGGTGTGTACAAGACCCGGGAACGTATTCACCGCAGTAGTGCTGACCTGCGATTACTAGCGATTCCGTCTTCACGTAGGCGAGTTGCAGCCTACGATCTGAACTGAGCCGCGGCTTAAGGGATTGGCTTGCGATCGCTCGCTTGCTGCCCGTTGTCCGCAGCATTGTAGGACGTGTGTAGCCCAGGACGTAAGGGGCATGATGACTTGACGTCGTCCTCACCTTCCTCCACCTTATCGGCGGCAGTCTGCCGAGAGTGCCCAGCTTTACCTGATGGCAACTCAGCACGAGGGTTTCGCTCGTTGCGGGACTTAACCCAACATCTCACGACACGAACTGACGACAGCCATGCACCACCTGTGTCCGCGCTCCCGAGGGCACTCTTCCTTTTCAGGAAGATTCGCGGCATGTCAAGCCCTGGTAAGGTTCTTCGCGTTGCATCGAATTAAACCACATCCTCCACCGCTTGTGCGGGTCCCCGTCAATTCCTTTGAGTTTCATCCTTGCGGACGTACTCCCCAGGCGGAACACTTAACGCGTTAGCTAAGACACTGAATCAGTCGATTAATCCAGCGCCGAGTGTTCATCGTTTACGGCTAGGACTACCAGGGTATCTAATCCTGTTTGCTCCCCTAGCTTTCGTGCCTCAGTGTCAGTCACAGCCCAGCAACGTGCTTTCGCCATCGGTGTTCTTCCCAATATCTACGCATTTCACCGCTCCTTTGGGAATTCCCGTTGCCCCTACTGTGCTCCAGCTTGAGAGTTTCGATCGCGCCTCCGAAGTTAAGCTTCGGGCTTTCACGATCAACTTCTCAAACCACCTACGCACTCTTTACGCCCAATCATTCCGGATAACGCTTGCCTCCTCTGTCTTACCGCGGCTGCTGGCACAGAGTTAGCCGAGGCTGATTCATTCAGTACCGTCAATTCTTCTTCCTGAATAAAAGCGGTTTACAGTCCTAAAACTTTCCTCCCGCACGCGGTTTTGCTCCGTCAGGCTTGCGCCCATTGCGGAAAATTCCTCACTGCTGCCTCCCGTAGGAGTCTGGACCGTGTCTCAGTTCCAGTGTGGCTGATCATCCTCTCAGACCAGCTACCGATCATTGCCTTGGTAGGCTCTTACCCTACCAACTAGCTAATCGGGCGCGAGTTCATCTTTAGGCGGATTGCTCCATTTTACTGATGGCATATCTGGAATTAGCGATCATTTCTAATCGTTGTCCCAGTCCTAAAGGCAGATCCTCACGTGTTACTCACCCGTCCGCCACTCAACTCCGAAGAGTTTCGTTCGACTTGCATGTGTTACGCAGACCGCCAGCGTTTATCCTGAGCCAGGATCAAACTCTCCATTTGGAGTTTGATTACTGTGGCTCCGAAACAATACTTCTTTGCTGTCCCGGAATCCTCTAGTTGTTGTTTGTTTTGGGTCTCGCCCAAAACTCAAATATTTTAACGAGGGTTGGATAATTGTTTGGCTTTCAAACTATTGATTTGTCTTGGTTCAAGGTGTCTTGGGGTTTCCTTGACACTCTCTTACTATAACGAGACAACCTTCACTTTGCAGTGGGGGCAACCGTACTCAGAAGCAGTGTTTGTACGACTCTTGAAAGACGGTCGGCTGTCGGGTTACACAGAGTGGGTTTCCCTTGGCACTTCCCCACTATAGCGAATCAAGTTGTCGGATGTGTGTCTAGAACCGTACTATCCGGTAGAGGTAATACGACTCAATCAGACTTTTCCTCGACTGCTTGTAGCAGTGCCTCATCTAAGCCAGTATTTTGCTTCATCATTGCTTCTTCAACAATGGGATTGGTTTGGTGCCGCGCGATCCATTCCTCTGCCCACTCGAAGGCAACGCCTGCTCGTCGAGCTGCTTGTTCGTCTTCGGAACGATCTCCAACATAAAGGCAGTCCTCGGGAGAATGGTTGTACCGAACCATTGCTAGCTTGAGCATTCCGGGTTGAGGTTTACGATATTGTCCCGACCATTTGGTTTGGCTATGGTTATGAGTATTGTGACGGGTCACACGAAAGCATTTTTTGCCCTCGAAGTCTGGACAAAAGTAGATTTCTTTAAGCAGAGGGGCCAGTTGGAGCGTGTATTGCTGTTCCTGAATACACGTCCGAATGGTTTTATGACCTGCAGCCACACCACCTTGGTTGGTGATGCCGACGATCGTCCAGCCGTCTTGATACGAGCGAAGGGCAGTGTCAACCCCTGCAATCATCTGTTGATCCTGAGGATTCTGAAAGTAGAGCTGTTCGCTAAGTGGCTGTCGTAGCGTCCCGTCCATGTCGATCATGAGTAGGCTCATTGTTTCATCTGCTGGTACTCTGCTACTCCTAATCCTGGTGATTTGCCTACGGTTGCACATCAGCCAATATAGAGAGGTAGACCCGGGTTTAACTGCAATAGATAAGTAGAACAAAATCCTGACTAAAGAAAAGGTATTTTCGACAGTGAGCGATGCAAGATAGAAAAATTAGGAAACTTGAACATAAGCCTAGATGGTTTAACGTACTCGCAAATTTCTTTGTAATGCTGGAACTTCTGCCGCACACAGCAGAAGTTCCAGCATTACCAAAGCATCACAAGTTCTGCCTTGCATTAGACAGGAGTGGCGTTGGCAACGAATGAAGCAATTGACCCTGTCATTCCAACTCAGTTATGGCTCCACTGCAACACTGAAAACCTGATGTAGCGGGATTACAACCGCTGCCGAGCTAACACTTGCTGAGCCAGCAAAAGTAATGGCTCATCTCGGATGCCAGCTTTCATTAATCCATCGACGGTTTGCATCAAATACTCCGCACAAGAACCCAACTCGCCAGACGCAGTCGCAATACTGTGAATCGTTGTTTCCAAAGAAATGTTCCCCGCGTACGCACGATGCTGACGGTTAATCACAAAGGTAATCGCAGGCAAGGATTGCATTCCATCAAACACTCTCACCCAACGAGGCAGATAAGACCCAACGACCATTTCCCGTCGCCATAGCAAAGGGAGTTCTGAGGACACATCCACCGCATCAATGCGATAGGCAATCCCGCGACAACTGCCTCCCCGGTCTAGCCCTAAGACTAATCCTCGATTGTCTGGCGTTCCGCGCCCTTGAGGCACCCAGAGGCAAAACCGGCGATGCCAGCCGTAGATTTTACCGATGCGCTGTTCTGCAACTTTGATGATCGGGTTCCAGATGAGTGAACCGTAAGCAAACACCCAAACATCAGAGTTGGATGGATGATGCAACAGGGTTTGGCGGAGTGACTCCTGTAACTGGGCTTCACTCAAGACAATGCCGGTTCCAGCCTTGAGGATAGTCTGTTGTAAGCGGTTAGATTCGAGATCTGAACGGGTGAGTGACACGATGTCGGATTTTGAGTGGAGTCATCCCTCGATTGTAAGCGCATCTCGACTGACACAAGACGGTCGAGACTTTGTTGAACTGCCGAACATGTTTTAGTGCAACAAGACTTATCATAACGACACCCAACAGATCCGACTCTAGCGGACTGTTTGGATATCCAGTGTATGGCTAGAAGCATTGGTAGCCGCTGAATGCAATCGCTGGGTGTAGGATAATGACACGATAACAATTGTCAAGTCATCATCAAACTAGTTTGTGAAGAATTCCTAGACCTAATCAGTAGGTGTCATCGATGAAAGAATTTCAGCTCCAAGGGATTAATCATCTTGCTCTCGTCTGCAAAGATATGACCCGCACGATCGATTTCTACTGCAATACTTTAGGTCTACGTCTAATTAAAACAATCCAGATTCCTGAAGGAGGACAACACTTCTTCTTTGACATTGGAAATGGGGATGCACTCGCCTTCTTCTGGTTTCCCCAAGCTCCTGAAAGTGCACCCGGTATCGCATCTGTTAATCCAGCTGCACTGCAAACGGGTGACATCAGAACTGCTCACGGTTCAATGAATCATGTTGCTTTCCGGGTTCAACCTGAAAAACTAGATGAGTACCGAGGTCGGCTCATTGCTAAAGGCATTCAAGCAACACCGGTTCTGCATCACGCGGATGTGCCTTCCGGTTACGTTCCAGAAGCGGATGAGAGTACCTTCATCTCTTCCTTCTACTTTTTTGACCCAGATGGCATTCTTCTAGAGTTTGCGGCAACGGTTCGTGAGCTGGGTGATCCTGAACGGGACCTTAATCAGATGCCGGACACCGCTCAGACATTTTAGAGATCGCAGCCTAGCATGTTTCTTGAGCAACCGCTCGCTGCTACCTAAGTGAAAGTAGGAACAGATTGGGTAAGTTAACCCTAGTCCTAGAGAACGGATTCGTTCATGATAGAAGCATATTCAAAACCGCTAGCTCCTCTATTCACGCTGGCATTTATTAGAAGAAGCCCTAGGCAATTGTCTAGGGCTTATTAGTTGTTGCATCAAGAACAGCGGCTCTTTTAATCAGTTGCCGCAGTCGGCAGAAAGTCGAGACGCAGAGCGTTTTGAGTCTCTTTAGGAGAGTTGAAGATTCAGTCAGCTAGAAATCGACACAACAATGCCCTTCTTCCGCAAATCGCCTAACGCTTTGTATAAATCCCCTTCATCCAACTCCCAACGTGCAGCATAGCTGATCCCTTCGGGCGCACAGAAAGCAGCCACATCGATCTCAGGATTCAGCTTACCTTGATAGTCCACTTGCAAGGCAAAAAAGACGTAATCGCGACCACTGGTGAGAAGTCTGAGACTACGAATTCGTAATAGTTCGTCTCGATCAACCAAGTAGTTGGCAGCAGAATTGTCTTGAATCATAAATAGTACAAATGTACGTTAACAGTTACATTACACGAAGCATTTTCTAATTGCAAGAATTCAAGAAAAACATCGAGCCTCTGTATTGTTTTTTCTTGTATCTAATAATTCTGGAGAGCTAAAACTGTGACGATTAGCATTTTTTACTTTACTCACAATGTTATTTGAACACGAAATATATTCTCTTGATAAGACTAGATTCACTCTCAATAAGAAAATAAGAATTTGACATAAGCTTATGTCTCGATATTTAGCTCATCTTGATAATCATTCAAATTAAATTGCAAATATAGGAATTTTCTTAACAAGTTCTGAAACTTTAATCGGAGAGCAAAGATAAATCTAATCGACAATATTTTAGAGTCGTAAAATATACGATTGAGCACCAATATAGCTGCGCCTCAGAACCAAAATTAAGATGCACTAAACCAGGTCATACGGGCATTTGAGTCGTTTTTAGTGATTTTTTGTCAGCTTTACTGAAAATATTTAGTGCAGTTTTATTGAAGAAAATCGCTGTAATATCCTAGGGAAGTGAATTTAAGGGATTTTATTAGAAAAACAAGCTCGTTGTGGAAGGATATTGCCTTCTAAAATCAATTGGTTGATTTATACTATTAGTACAAATCAACTGAAAACTTATGGCTAGCCACTCCTACCCTAAATTCTTTGACCTGGTTCAACGCTACGAAGAGAGGCTCTACCAGACACTTTCAGCCGAGAGCGCTTAGGTCAAAATTTATCAGTTATCGTCGGTTCTCTGTCGTCTTATTCTTCCTCAGCTCGGCTTCCAACGCGTTGATCCCAGCGGCAAGATGACTACAGAAGAAAAAGCGGCAGCGATCAACTTTATGAAACAGCTTCCGATCACAGCCATTCTGAGAGCGCGCTCTGCATTAGAGACAGGAATTGCTGCACTCAGAACTCCTAAGCCTAGCTATAGAAATTATCGCTCGCACTTTGGACAATTTGAAAATTATGCTCAGCAATTAGACATTTATCCTCATCTAGAAAAATCAATTTTAATTGCTGAGCGTTGTGGACCGATTCAGCAACTCCAAGGTGGCAAAACAAAGCTGACTTCTAGAACTGGATCTTATAAATCCTATGCAAAAGAGATTGAAGAGCTTTCACCAAAATCTCAGCAAGAATTGAGAGATGCCCGCCGTTTTTTTACCGATCCAAATGATTCATTTCGAGTGTTTAAAGTTCTCAAATGGACTCCTATGAGGCTTATGAGAAAGAAATTTTACGAATATATGGTTTTTTGGAGAAATACGCTAATCCTCAAATTCCGGCTGACGAATTGTGTTTAGACTGCTTGTTTCCAGTCATCAATCCTGCTGACATTGCTGATTTGAATGATTACGAGCGGCGACAATTTTGGCTAGCCCATCAAAATAGACTGAAGCAGATTCGCTCTGATTATTACAAATTCATTGAAGACTTCTCTGAATCAACCTCGCCATCCACTCGTGTGAATAAAGACACCGCGATCATTAATTACATTAAATTCAAATACAGAATGTTCGTCAGCGACAAAAAGGATTATGACGCTAATCCACTGATTCAAACCATGCGTACGGGGCTGAATCTCCAGATGCAGGAGAAGCATCGACGACAGAAACATCGGCAGACCGAAGCTGATGAATCACTCAAATTCCCTGACCCCGTAGAAGGCAAGACAGATCTAGAAGTGATGAGAGAAACGGTTCTGATGCCCACATTCATCTTGCGCCGACCCCGGTTGTGGCAAGAGTTTCGACAACCACTGGCACGATTCGATCTGGGGATGCTTGGTTTACTCGTGAAGTCGCGATCGCAAAATATCTCACCGCCGTCGGTGCGCCGATTATTCCACTGAGTTCGACACTGGAGGCAGGACCACATCATCATTTAGATTTAATTTTAAGCTTCTGGGAGTTCGTACAAATCTTAGAAGAACCCTTTGATCCGTACCAAGCAGGCCAAGCTCTTCGCCACTGCCATGAAGCTCTAAAGGAATTTTCTGGAGAGTTGCTTGTTCTCGCGTTAATTTCGGAAGCGCGGCAGCTCCTCGATCGTTTAATCGCTGAATCAGAGTTTACGCTAGCGGACGCAGAAATGCTACTGGAAGTGAGTGACCGATTAGAACCACAACTGCGACAGCTTCCGATGCAGCCCATCCACGGCGATCCGCATTCTGGCAATGTTCTCAAAACGACACGCGGCATATTGTGGACAGATTGGGAGGATGTGATGATTGGACCAATCGAGTGGGACTTAGCCTCTCTAGTCGCATCCCCCTATGTGTTTGGCACAGATCGAGACAAGGCAGAGATGGCGCTGGATGGCTACGGTCGATCGTTCGATCCTGAAGCATTAGCAGTCTGTATTGAAGCTCGAACATTGGTGGCATTAGTGTGGACGATCATTCTGCATCGCCAGCATCCAGATCGATCGCGGCAAGCCCGGATTGAAGGAAGACTGCGCTGGTTGCGGAGCCGTAAGACCCGATAATTCGTCAATCGGTCGCGGATTTATTTCTGCTCATAGATCGGTGTTCACTCCGCAACAACGTGCCACGATCGCGCTGAGCAAACGAAAGTAAGGAGAATTTTAATGGAGCGAACAGTTAGCGATCAGGATGGCATCACCTGGTCCTGTATTGAAGCATTCACTGGACTCTCTGACGAAACCGGACACTCAGGAGCCGCACAAGTAAAAGGGCAAGAGGGCGCTTACTGGGTGGTCTGTACACCGAGTGGTGGGGCTCAGTCTGTTCGACTCAAACTATCCGGCGATTGGCAGAATGATTACTCAGATGAGGCACTGCTACAAGAAATTAAAGAACAGTCCCACTGAACTCGGCTCCCAATCGGATATAAGCTGAGCAGGGTGGTTTCATAGAGAGAAAGAAAAATGAGGATGGACGGCATTATCAACTTAACGGAGCAGATTCAAAATTAGGCACGATAATTCCTGAGCAGTCTTGATCCCTCTGATTACGCAGCAGAATTTAGCCCAGCAACTTCTCGCCAATCTTCAAACCGTTGGCGTAGCTGTTCTCGATATCGTTTTGCACTCGGTTCATGTTGTTTTGGATGAAAGTGTTCTCGGATTGGCTCAAACGTGGAGAGAAATCGTTGCGCTTGCCCTGGAGATTTGAATCGCCGCATTCGTCGTTCTCGTACCCTGGTGGGTTGATGCGAGTTCTCCGCCCGATTATTCAATCTCTTGTGCTGTCGATGCTCTACACTCGGCATCACTCGTTTCTTTGCAGCTTCGTAACTCTTCAGCTTGTCGGTGACGATGACGCGAGGTACAAACCCTTGTTTCTTCAGGAGTTTGCGGAAGAATCGCTCTGCTGCTTTCGTGTTTCGATGCCGTTGCAGCAAGACATCCAGCACATTTCCTTCTGAATCCACTGCTCGCCACAAGTATAGCTCTACGTAAGAACATTAGGACAGTTTTTGAAGGCAGCATCGACACAATCTCGAAAGCTGTCAAATTCCTCCCAGCGCTGCCGCATCCAGTTCTTGAGCACAAACCACCAGTTCTCAATCGCATTTAAGTCCGGTGAGTACGGCGGGAGATACCAGATCTCACAACCTGCTTCAGCGACCAGTTCTTCAATGAACTGCGAGCGATGAAAACTGGCATTGTCAATCACATCGCCCGGTTGCAAGTGTGGCAGAAGGCAGGTCTGAACCCAAGTCTCGAACAAGGCTCGGTTACACGAACCTGCAAAGGTCATGGGCGCAACCATGATTTTTTGCTTGAGTGCGGCAATCCAACGACTCGTTCTCGACGCTTGCCAGATTTTTGAGCATAGAAGCGTTGTCCAATTTCACAGTAGCCGTAAGCATACTCATCTCGATTGTCGATGAGGCAGGCATCGACATAAATCACTTGCTCGGGTCGCTTGGTCTTTAATCGTTCGACAAATTCCGCTCGTTTTAGGTCGTCGCGTTCTCGGTAGCCGTACGTCTTTTTTTTCGACTGACTCCAATTTTTCCCAAGGCATCGCTTATGTTTTGCTGCGTCACGTTGTCGCCCCACAAGGTTGCGAGTTGCGCTTGCGTTTTGCCACCATGCTGTTTCACAAACTCGCGAAATCGCTTCCAATCCTTGATTTTGTGCCGACTGCCTTGCTGATAGTGCGTGATAGCTCGACAAGTTCCGGTTTTTGCTTCACGTTTGAGCCACAGATCCAGCGTATTGCGACTAATAGAGCTGTTGGGAAATAGTGGATAATTAGGAGAAGCAAAATGAATTCAGATTGATGCTAGACCTTAAGCGAGCGCTGAGTCAAGATCGCCTACTTCGAGCTTTGACTGGACTGAACCGCAAAGCATTTGATGCGCTGCTGCCGAGTTTTGAGCAGGCATACGAGGCAAGCCGAATTGCCGCAAAGCCACAGCGCAGACGAGCAAGGGGCGGCGGACGCAAAGCGAGACTGAGCAGCATTGAAGCGAAGCTGTTTTATATTTTGTTCTACTTCAAATGCTACCCCACGTTTGATTTAGCAGGCATTTTGTTTGACCTTGACCGTTCGCAGACGCATGAATGGATGCACGAATTGCAACCCGTTCTCGAAGCGGCTTTAGGGCATGAGATGGTGCTGCCAGAGCGCAAGTTACGCAGCATTGATGCGTTCCTCGAACAGTTTCCGGGTGTGGAGCGCGTGATGATTGATGGCACAGAACGCCCGATTCAACGACCCCAGGATGCGGAAGAGCAGACCTTGAACTACTCCGGGAAAAAGCGCCGCCACACCCGCAAGCAGTTGGCGGTCGTAGACCAAACCAAACGGGTGCTGGTATTGAGCAAAGCTCGCGAGGGGAAGCTCCATGACAAGCGCTTTGAAGCCCAAGAGGAGATTGCCTTTCACATTCCCGACGAGATTCCAATCGAAGTTGATCTCGGCTTTCAAGGCTTGCAATCCGAGTACACGAACATTCGCATTCCGCATAAGAAGCCAAAAGGGGGTGAGTTAACCGATGAACAAAAGCAAGAAAATCGCACCCTGAGCCAGTCGCGAGTCCTTTGTAAGAATGCTTTCGCAGGCATCAAGCGCTATGCTGCGGTCAGCGTGATTTATCGCAATCACATTCAGGATTTTGATGACCATTTGATGCTCACTGCTGCTGAACTATGGAACTTCTACTTGCAAGCAGCTTAATCTCAGAAACGAAAGTCAGAGTTCTGCTTCAAGGTCAAGTTATTCTCCAACAACTCTAATCAAAAAACAGCAATACTATCTGTGGCGGGCGGTGGACGGTGAAGGAAACGTGCTGGATATCTTGCTGCAACGACATCGAGACACCGAGGCAGCGAAGCGATTTTTCGTAAGCTGCTGAAGAAACAAGGGTTCGTGCCACGGGTGATTGTCACCGACAAACTGAAAAGCTATGAAGCCGCAAAGAGACGAGTGATGCCAAGTGTGGAACATCGACAGCAGAAGGGATTGAACAACCGGGCGGAGAACTCCCATCAGTCCACAAGAGTCAGAGAAAGGCGAATGAGGCGATTCAAATCGCCCGGACAAGCGCAACGATTTCTATCAGCATTTGGACCGCTTCGAGGGCACTTCCATCCCAAGCAACATGAACTGAGTGCAAAACGATATCGAGAACAGTTACGCCAACCCTTAGAAGATTGGCGAGAAATACCTGTGTGAAAGATGCTGCGTAAACTTGAGCGAGACTGACGATTGAGAGATTTCCGTGCTTAATTTTGAATCTTCTCGGTTAAGTTGATAGTGCCCAATTAACTTATAGGAAGCTTTCATCAAGCCTTTGACAATTATCTTTGTAGCACTAAATTAGCAGGAACCATAAAACGGAAGGAGCGTCCCCCTGCCTGAAGTCGCATCTTATTTTTAGAACTGAGAAAAGTGTTGATGGCTCAGGCTGTAGTGCCTTGAGTCACGCAAGCAACCTACACAAGAGGGAGTAGGCAAAGCAACTCATTCCCTACGGTGTAAGTAGCACCAATTGATGCATTAACCTGCTTAGGCTTTATCAACGATGTTCTTAACACTGTCTTTGATATCTTCCTTAGCATTTCGCATTTCAGCTTCGGCTTGCTTTGCCTTACCTTCTACTTGCGCTTGCTGATCACCCGTCATGCTACCGATCGCTTCTTGTGCTTTGCCTTCGATATTTTTAGCAGCCGCTTTTGCTCTCTCTTCTAAACTCATAATTTACACTCCAATAATCATATCAATTCAATTCATTGAGCCAGCTTGGAAGCTTTCTCTGACGGCTCAATAGTATAGAAACTACAGGAGCCGATAAATGTGCTGTATCCAACGCGAGGCAGATTTTAGCTTCCTTAATTCCCTGAACTTAGATAGTGAAGTGGCAATCGAATTGAATGTCTAGCATCTCCTCGGATTTTGAGTGGCACAACGCTTTACAATGCAGTGGAGATAGTGCCGTAAATGTTCAGCTTCAAGGCTCTTTCCACGTTTTGGTGACCCAGAATGTTGAGTAGCCCGAAACTCAATCTTTAAGTTAGATGAAGCAACGTTCGCGTACCTCTCAGCTACATTTCTCCCGCGATTAAGGATGTTGTAGGACATGAATCACCAAAAGTGATATTCGTGATGAAACATTGCTTAACATCTGAAACCCTGATTCTGTGGCTGACCTATTACAGAACTTCACGGTGACAACCTCAAGAGAGATGAAGCCGCAAAGAAGCAGATGATGAAGCGCGTAGCGCATCGGCAGCATAAAGGACTGAATAATCGAGTTGAGAACACCCATCAACCTACACGAACACGAGAGCGACGAATGCGACGCTTCAAATCACCCGGGCAAGCCCAACGATTTCTCTCAGCTTTTGGACCGATTTGAGATTACTTCCACCCGAAACAACATCAACTGAGTGCAAAAGTTACCGCGCACAACTACGCCAGCGATTTCAAGATTGGCAAGAAATTGCCTGCCTGAAAACTGCTGCTTAAATTGAGCGAACCTGACGATTCAGGAATGATTGTGCTTGATTTTGAATAATCACGGTTAAGTTGACAATGCCCGTGTGAATTATGTTGACCTCGTGCCAAGTCATGTTCGTTGGTGAAGTATTATTGTCTCCCTGTAGCCTTTAATACTTGTCATCTATTCTAGGGAAATAGACAGACAATTCTATCACGTTCACAAGCTCATCAAATTACTCGTTCCATACCTAACATGGGGAAAGTCGAGTATTCAACATTTAAGAGTATCCGTTTGTAAAAAGATGAGTATTACGATCGCTGGCTATACCCTGCTCGAAGTTCTTCATGAAGGAGCCGCCACCTACGTTTACCGGGCTAAGACGGTATCTGACAGCAATCTGGAACCAACGAGTGTCATTATCAAAACCTTGAAAGCTGAGTATCCAACGATCAACCAATTGGCTCGGTTAAGACACGAATATCAAATTCTTCAAGACTTAGAGATCGAAGAAGTTGTCAAGCCATTAGCCTTAGAAAGCGACCGAGATGGGTTAGCCCTCATCCTGGCTGACTTTGATGGAGAATCGTTGGCGAAAGCGATCGCTGTAAGACGATTCGAGCTAAATATTTTTTTACAAATTGCCATTCATTTAACTTCAGTTCTGGCGCAGCTTCACCAACAAAATATCCTTCATAAAGATATTAAGCCTGAAAACATCCTCGTTAACGAAAAAATGAGTGAAATCAGGCTGATTGATTTTGGGATTTCTACTCGCCTGCCAAGCGAAAATTCGCCGACTATTAACGTCCTTGAAGGAACGCTGTCTTATATGTCTCCCGAGCAGACCGGGAGAATGAACCGCTCGATCGACTACCGGACTGACTTTTATTCTCTAGGCGTTACTTTCTATGAGATGTTGACTGGGCAATTGCCGTTTCAAGCAACTGATACTTTGGAGATCATTCACTGTCACATTGCGAAAGCACCAGTCCCGCCTCATCTAATCAATTCAGATATTCCAGAGGCGGTGTCTGACATTGTTATGAAGCTACTGGCTAAGACGGCAGAAGACCGTTATCAGAGCGCACTAGGGCTGAAGACTGACTTAGAAATGTGTCTAGAGATGCTGCAATCTTCTGGCACGATTTCCCGTTTTAAGGTGGGAGAGTTCGATTTATTTAGCCAATTTTTGATTCCAGAAAAGCTCTATGGACGCGATCGCGAAGTGAGCTTGTTAATGCAGACCTTTGATCGCGTCAGTGCTGGCAAAACGGAAGCCATGCTGGTTAAGGGTTACTCTGGCATTGGAAAATCGTCATTAGTCAATGAAGTTCGCAAACCGATCGTTGGCGCTAGAGGATACTTCATCTCTGGTAAATTTGACCAATTCCAGCGCAATGTTCCTTACTCTGCAATGATTAGTGCCTTTCAGTCCTTAGTGAAACAACTGCTGACTGAGAGCGAAACACAACTGGCTCAATGGCGAACCAAGCTTTTAGGCGCTCTGGGTAACAATGCTCAGGTCATTATTGATGTAGTTCCAGACGTGGAACTGATTGTTGGCAAGCAACCCGCTACTGTGGATCTTGCACCAACAGAAGCACAAAACCGACTTAATCTCGTTTTTCAAAACTTTATCCGTGTTTTCTGCTCACCAGAGCACCCTCTAGTCCTGTTTCTGGATGATCTGCAATGGGTTGATTCTGCCACACTGAAGCTGCTAGAGGTGATTCTAACCGATGCAGAAACAGGTTATTTATTCTTGGTTGGAGCTTATCGAGATAATGAAGTCAGTCCAAGTCATTCCTTAATGATGACACTCGATTCACTACGATCGACATCTGTTGTCATTCATGAAATTACCTTAGCTCCTTTAGCCCTCGCAGATATTAGCCATCTCATTGCTGACACGCTGCATCGTGATGCAATTTCTGTCCAGCCATTAGCTGAATTAGTCATCCGCAAAACGTCGGGCAATCCCTTCTTTGTCAATCAATTTCTCAAAACGCTGTATCAAGAGAGTCTGTTGACGTTCTCGGCTCCATTAAAGATCGGTAAACCTAGTTGGCAGTGGGACATTACCCAAATTGAGGCAATCGGCATTACCGATAATGTTGTTGAATTGATGATTCAGAAGTTGCGAAAGCTACCTGAATCGACTCAACAGGTGTTGCAGTTAGCTGCTTGTATGGGTAACACGTTTGATTTACAGACGCTTTCAAGCATCGATAAGCGATCGTCAGCCGTTACCTATCAAAACCTATTGCCAGCTATTGAAGAAGGCTTAGTATTATCAACTTCTGAATTAACGTTTGCATTTGAAGACCTGATTGATACGCATTTAGTAAGCCTAGGGTTTAGATTTCTCCACGATCGAGTGCAACAAGCTGCATATGCGCTGATTGATGATAGTTCTAAGCAAGCAACTCACCTGCAAATTGGTCGTTTGCTTTGGCAAAACACATCGTCAGAGATGTTGTCAGAAAGGATATTTGAGATTGTCGATCACCTCAACTTAGGAATTGAGCTAATTGCTGATCAAGTAGAACGAGACAGAATTGCTCAGCTTAATTTGATAGCGGGTCAGAAAGCAAAGGCAGCAATGGCTTATGTTGCAGCAGTTGAATATTTGCAAACAGGGATGGAATTTTTAGTTGAAGATAGCTGGACTCTTCAGTACGAACTCGCATTAGCACTGCACACCGAAGCAGCAGAGTCGGCATATTTGAGCAGTAATTTTGAAGCAGTACAGCGATTCGTTGACATCGTGCAAAACTGCGCTAAAACTTTATTGGAAAAAGTGAAAGTATATGAGATTCAGATTCAAGCTCATGTATTGCAGAACAAACTGCTAGAAGCAATTAATACAGCACTACAAGCCTTAAAGCTGCTGGGAGTGAATTTTCCCGAAAATCCAGTTCCATCTGATATTGGACAGGCACTTTCCGAAACTGCGGAGATTTTGAATGAGAGGCGAATTGAGGATTTAGTTGATCTGCCTCAAATGAGTAATCCCTACAAACTAGCAGCCATTAAACTTTTAGCAAGTATCTTTGCTCCCGCCTATATTGCTGCTCCTACACTGTTGCCGCTGGCGGTGTGCAAACAAGTCGACCTATCAGTCCAACACGGTAATGCTCCCGTTTCTCCTACTGCTTATGCCAATTATGGTCTTCTACTTTGCGGAGTTGTGGGAGATATTGACTCGGGCTATCAGTTTGGTCAATTAGCTTTAAATCTGTTGTCAACATTAAACGCTCAAGAAATTAAAGCTAAGACGATCGTCATCGTCAATATCTTTATCCGACCTTGGAAAGAACATCTGAGACAAACGTTAGAGCCTTTGAGGTCAGCTTATTCTATTGGAATGGAGACAGGAGATTTAGAATTTGGTGCTTTTGGGCTATTAGTGAACTCCTATTTCGCTTATTACAGCGGCAAAGAATTGACTGCCCTTGCAGGAGAGATGGCAATTAATAGAGACGCAATTGATAAAATCAAGCAAAAAACAGCACTCAATTATCACGAAATCTATTGGCAGGCTACCTTAAATCTGCTGGGGCAAAGTGAAAATCCTTGCCGTCTCCAAGGTGAAGCCTACGATGAACGCCGAGGGCTACCACTACATGAGCAAGCAAACGACAGAGCGGCGATCGCTTACACCTATTTGAATAAACTTTTACTTTGTTATCTATTTGAAAATTACTCAGAAGCGATCGAGAATACTGTGCTCGAAGAAAACTATTTGGATGCAGTTGTCGCAACACCCCATCTTTCTCTCTTTCATTTCTATGAGTCTTTAGTCAAACTGGCTGTGTATTCTGACGCTCCCCAGTCAGAACAACAAGACATTCTTGGCAGAGTAAAAGCGAATCAAGAAAAGATGCAGAATTGGGCGCATCATGCTCCCATGAATTATCTGCACAAATTCTATTTAGTAGAAGCAGAGCGGCATCGAGTTTTAGATGAAAAAGTAGAAGCAATGGAAATGTATGACAGGGCGATTGCGCTAGCTAAAGAAAATGAATATCTGAATGAAGAAGCACTGGCATATGAACTGGCAGGTAAATGTTATTTAGGATGGGGGAGAGATGCGATCGCCCAACTCTATCTACAAAAGGCCCACTATGCTTATCAGGTTTGGGGTGCTCAAGCTAAAGTTGAGCATTTAGAAGAAAAATACCCTCAATTTCTGCCCAGGACTCCCGCTAAGAGCAGAACAAAGGCGACAATTTCCCAAAGAACGACAAATTATCCTGACGCTAATCACAACCTGGACTTAGCCGCTGTCATGAAAGCAGCACAAGCTCTTTCGGGTGAGATTGTTTTAAGCAAGCTGCTGACAAAATTGATGCAGATCTTGCTTGAAAATGCGGGTGCAGAAACAGGAATCCTAATTTTAGAAAAAGACTCGAAACTCTTCATTGAAGCTGCTGGACGTATTAATCAAGACGAGATCATCGTTCAACAATCTATTGCTGTAGAGACAAGCCCGCTACCACTATCCATCATCAATTATGTGCGGCAAACCCAGGAGAATGTGGTTCTGAATAATGCCACCCGTGAGGGAATGTTCACAACGGATAGTTATATTCTTGATCACCAGCCAAAATCTGTTTTGTGTGCCTCGATCGTTCATCAAGGAAAGCTGATTGGGATTCTGTATCTAGAAAACAATCTCACAACGGGTGCTTTTACCGCAGAACGAGTGGAAGTTTTACAGCTTTTATCCTCTCAGGCGGCAATCTCCATTGAGAATGCCCGTCTTTACCAAGATTTGGCAACTGCCAATGCTGATTTGAAACAATCGCACGAACAGCTAGAGGAATATAGTAAAACGCTGGAAGCGAAAGTCGAAGAGCGAACCGTGCAACTTCGGCAAGAGGCGCGCGATCGTCAACGAGCAGAAGAAATAGCTCAATCCGCGAACCGAGCCAAGAGCGAGTTTCTAGCAAACATGAGTCACGAACTCCGCACACCTCTCAATGGCATCCTGGGCTATACCCAAATTAGTCAAAAAGACCGATCGTTATCCGAACAGCAAAAGCATCGCATTGCGATCATTCACCAGTGCGGGGAACACTTGCTGACGCTGATCAATGATGTTCTGGATCTTTCCAAAATTGAAGCCCGCAAGATGGAGCTGTATCCGAAGGAGTTTAATTTTGCTGAATTCTTACAAAGCATCGCAGAAATTTGCAGGATTAAAGCTGAACAAAAAGGAGTTTCGTTAATTTATCAACCGCTGTCTCCTCTGCCCAAGGTGATTCGGGCAGATGACAAACGCCTACGCCAGGTCTTGCTGAACCTGCTGGGCAATGCCGTCAAATTTACTGAAACAGGAACGATCGCCTTTAAGGTCGGCTATCACGAGCAGAAGCTTCGCTTTCAAGTCGAGGACTCCGGCATTGGTATTGCCACGAATCAGCTTGATGAGATTTTCAAGCCGTTTCAACAGGTCGGTGAAAATAGTCGCAAGCCAGAAGGAACAGGGTTAGGATTAGCTATTAGCGGTCAACTGGTTGAGATGATGGGCGGAACGCTTCAGGTCAAGAGTACCTTGGGGGTAGGCAGCACGTTTTGGTTTGATTTAGATCTGCTAGCCATTGATTCATCGGCAGCTACGGCTCATGCCTTACAGCGCACGATTACTGGAGTCAAAGGCAACAAGCGGAAAATTTTAGTTGTAGACGATAAAGCAACGAACCGCTCTGTCCTCATCAATTTCCTGGAGCCGATCGGATTTGACGTATTAGATGCCGTAGATGGTCAAGATGGACTAGATAAGGCGCAAGCGTTTCAGCCCGATGCTGTCCTGATTGACCTGGTGATGCCCAATCTAGACGGTTTTGAGGCAACCCGTCGGCTCAGATTAATGCCCGCCCTCAAAGACATCGTGGTGATTGCAATCTCGGCTAGCGTCTTTGAGTTCGATCAGCAACAGAGCCTCAAGGTGGGCTGCAACGATTTTCTACCGAAACCTATTCGAGAAGACGATCTCCTCCAGAAATTGCAGGAGCACCTGAAGCTGGAATGGGTCTACGAGAATGAGAATGAAATTGCAGAACCCTTCGGAGAGAGTGACAAGCAGGAAAACAGCCAAGCCAGTTCTTCCTCAGTTTCCCCTGACTTTTCAATTCCACCTGCAGAAGAGATTGCTATTTTTCTAGATTTAGTCATGCGAGGAGATTTACGAGCCATTGCCAAACGAGCTACACAACTAGAGGAGTCAAATCAGCAGTGGAGCCCTTTTGCCACCCACTTGCGGCAGCTTGCCAAAGAATTTAAGGGACGGCAAATTTTGGAATTTTTGCAGCAATTTTAAGAGGTATTCCTGATGAATAGAAGCGTTGTGGAAGAAGATGTCATTTTGATTGTGGATGATACGCCCACGAATTTAGACGTGTTGCTCGACTTGCTAGAGGCTGCTGGTTTCAAAGTAGTGGTGGCTGAAGATGGGGAAAGAGCGATCGCGCTCGCAGAGTATGCTCCACCTGATTTGATTTTGCTAGACATCCTCATGCCCGGAATAGACGGGTTTGAAACATGCCGTCGCTTAAAAACAAACCCAGCTACACAAGAAATTCCGATTATTTTTCTAACCGCTGTTAGCGATAACGTAGACAAGGTCAGAGGCTTAAATCTTGGGGCAGTGGATTACATCACTAAACCACTTAATCATGAGGAAGTTTTAGCGCGAGTCAATACTCACGTTCGGCTGCAAAACCTGACCAAGCGATTAACTGAACAGAATGAGCGGCTAGAAAAGGAAATTCAACAGCGTCAGCAGGTAGAAGAAGAACGTGAGCAAGCGTTTAGAGCCCTACAGCGCAGTGAAGCCCGGTTCAGACGTTTAATTGAATCCAATGTAATTGGCATTATTTTTAGCTTGGAAGATGGCAGTATTACAGATGCCAATGATGCCTTCCTCCAAATCGTTGGATACGATCGCGCTGACTTGAAAGCTAGGAACTTAAACTGGCAAGCAATGACGCCTCCAGAATACATCCACCTCCATCAAGCCGCAGTGACAGAATTAACCAATACTGGAGTGTTTAATGCCTTTGAGAAAGAATATTTTCACAAGGATGGACACCGCATTCCTGTCATGATTGGCGGAGCTTTCCTTGATGAATCTCAAAAGGCGATCGTTGGCTTCGTCCTTGACCTAACTCAGCACAAGCAGGCAGAAGACAAAATTCGGGAACAGGCGGCTCTACTCAACATTACAACCGATGCCATTCTAGTACGAGATTTGGATAACAACATTCAGTATTGGAACAAAGGTGCAGAGCATCTCTACGGATGGAACGCTGAAGAGGCGATCGACCAAAATGCGACTCAACTGTTGTATCGACCAGACGCACTCAAGCAACTTGAGGTTGCTCAAAAAAGTTTAATTGAGTGTGGTACATGGCAAGGTGAATTGCATCAAGTCAATAAGCAGGGCAAAGAAATCACTGTTGCCAGTCGTTGGACCTTAATGCATGATGCTCAGGGGCAACCCAAATCTTTCTTGACGGTTAATACAGACATCACTGAAAAGAAACAGCTTGAAAGCCAATTTCTGCGAACTCAACGGCTTGAGAGTTTGGGTACCCTTGCAGGCGGTATTGCCCATGATCTCAACAATATTCTGACCCCCGTTCTCAGTACAGCACAACTGTTGCAGTTGAAGTTTCCCTATGCTGACGAGCAGAGCCAGAACTTGCTCAAAATCGTTGAAGCGAATACTAGACGTGGGGCTGCGCTTGTCAAACAAGTGCTCCAATTTACTCGTGGGATAGAAGGCAATCGAGAGAGCATACAAGTAGAGCCTTTGATCTATGAAGTAAAACAGATTGCTGAAAAGACGTTTCCTAAGTCTATTCAAGTCCTAACTGATGTAAAGCCAGGGCTTTGGTCAGTTTCTGGAGATGCAACTCATCTACATCAGGTGCTGGTAAATTTGGTCGTCAATGCTCGTGATGCCATGATGAATGGCGGTACACTCACTATTTCTGCTGAAAACCTATTTATAGATGAACACTATGCTCGTATGAATCTTGATGCATCTGTCGGTCCATATGTTGGACTCCGTGTAAAAGACACAGGAACCGGAATGCCAATCGAGGTGATAGACAGAATTTTTGAACCGTTTTTCACCACGAAAGAGATTGGTAAAGGGACAGGACTAGGGCTTTCTACTGTAAGAGGCATTGTAAAAAGCCATGGAGGATTCATAGATGTATTCAGCAAGGTTGGTAAAGGAACTGAGTTTAAAGTATTTTTACCAGCCACAGAAGCAACCGTTGCCCCACAAGCGGAGCCTTCGAATCTGCTTGACGGAAATTCAGAATGGATTCTTGTCGTAGATGACGAAGTAGAAATTTTAGAAACAACCAAAGCTGCGCTGGAAGCCTATAACTATCAGGTTCTAGTAGCTAATGATGGAATTGAAGCCATTGCGCTTTATGCCCAACACAAAGATAAGATTGCTGTCACTCTGATCGATATGATGATGCCATCTATGGATGGACCAACAACAATTCAAACCCTACAAAAAATACAGCCAGGGCTCAAAGCGATCGCAATCAGTGGATTTGTGTCTAACGATAAATTGAGAGAGGCGAGTGGGATCAAACACTTTATCGCTAAGCCCTACACAATTCAAGAACTTCTGCAAGCCTTACAGATTGTACTAAAACAGCCTGCGGTTGTGTCGCAGAAATGGTAAGGGTTTGAATTATTAAGCACTGTGTCGGGTATCATCAACTTAACCGCTTATGTTCAAAATTAAGCACAATAATGCCTGAACATTCGGCGCTGCTCAATATTACGCAGCAACTTTCAAGCAAGCAATTTCTCGCCAATCTTCAAATCGTTGGCGCAGCTCTTCTTGGTATCGTTTTGTACTCAGTTCATGTTGTTTTGGGTGGAAGTGTCCTCGAATCGGGTCAAAGGCTGAGAGAAATCGTTGCGCTTGTCCGGGAGATTTGAATCGCCTCATGCGTCGTTCTCGCACTCGTGTCGATTGATGCGAATTTTCTGCCCGATTATTCAACCCCTTGTGCTGTCGATGCTCCACACTCGG
>JACJNW010000013.1 GCA_014695195.1 Cyanobacteria bacterium FACHB-DQ100
ACATTGCGTTAATCTCCGTCTTTCGCTTTCCAGGCAATCGCTTTACTTGGCTGGGGCGTGGGTAATTTGAGAGAAATTAAGGCGGCAGCTAGAACAAACACTGCCGAAGTCCACAGGCAACCGATCAGCCCAAAGCTCTGATAGATTAGTCCTGATAAAACGGTTCCTGCTAATCGCCCTCCAGAGTTTGCCATGTAGTAAAAGCCAACGTTCAGGGCTACTTTATCATCATCGGTATACGCCAGAACCAAGTAAGAATGAACGGCTGAATTGAAGGCAAAAACGACACCAAAAATCATCAATCCACCGACGATCGCATAGTTTGGATTCACTCCAGCCGCTAGCGCGATCGCAATCAATACAGGCACGATCGTTAAGGTCAATGTCCAAAACCGAATCGTGCTGGTCGAGGGCGGGCGACCTGATCCAAATCGTTTGATCAAGGTCGGTGCAGAGGACTGAATGATGCCATAGCCAATCACCCACATGGCCATGAATCCGCCAACCTGGTAGAACGACCATCCCAGCGGCCCGCGCAGAAACACAGGTAAGCCCACCACAAACCAGACATCACGAGAGCCAAACAGAAAGAATCGTGCAGCCGACAGAATGTTGATTTCGCGACTCTTGGAAAATAGCTGCGTGAACTTCACCTTGCCTTTGATTTTACCCATGCCACTCGGCAGCAACAATCCGGTGAACATCAACACAAACAGTCCACCTGCCATTAGCCATAGGGAATGCACAAAGCAGATCGAAGCCAGTAATGCGGCTCCTAAGAAAAACCCTGCCCCTTTGAGCGCATTTTTCGATCCGGTGAGAATTGCAACCCATTTGAAGAGCGAGGATTGGGCATCTTGGGGGACGACTAACCGAATTGCACTTTTGGAACTGAGCTTAGTCAAATCTTTCGCAATTCCGGAAAATGCCTGAGACATCATAACATAAGCGATCGCAAACCACTGTGCCCAACTGCGATCGAGAAACGACAACATGATCAGCGCGAAGATTTGCAGTCCAATCCCAGTGTAAAGCGTCGCTTTTAGACCTAGCCGAGAGCCAATCCAACCCCCAAAGAAATTCGTGACCACGCCAAACACTTCGTAAAACAAGAATAGGAATGCAACTTGTAAAGGCGAGTAACCAATTTCATAGAAATAGAGCAGCACCAACAGTCTGAGCGCACCATCGGTAATCGTAAAGCCCCAGTAAGCAAGCGTTACGAGAATATAGTTTTTGAGATTGGCACTAGATGCGGTTGTAGAGGACATAAGATTAGTTCAGACTCAGTGCAACTTTTCGAGTGAGTTCAACCATGCGATTCGAGTAGCCCCATTCGTTGTCGTACCACGCCAGGATTTTCACCTGTGTTTGATCGACAACCATTGTCGAGAGAGCATCAATGATCGAGGAGCGGGGATCGTCTTTGTAATCGATCGATACGAGTGGACGTTCTTCGTATCCCAAAATGCCTTTTAACGCGCCTTCCGAGGCTTCTTTTAGGAGTTGATTCACTTCTGCGATCGTGGTAGGTCTTTCCACTTCAAACACACAATCGGTCAGCGACGCATTGAGTAATGGCACTCGAACGGCTAAACCATTGAGCTTGCCATTAAGTTCAGGGTAGATAAGCCCGATCGCCGTTGCTGATCCTGTTGTCGTCGGGATGAGCGATAAGCTGGTTGCTCTTGCTCGACGCAAATCTTTGTGAGGAGCATCGACGATCGTTTGAGTGTTCGTATTGTCGTGAATCGTCGTAATGATGCCATGCTTGATGCCTAACCCTTCATGGATCACTTTCACAACGGGAGCTAGACAGTTTGTAGTACAAGAAGCCGCCGTCAGCAGGTGATGTTCGTTGGGCTGATACAGATGATCATTGATGCCCATGACAATGTTGAGTGCGCCTTGTTTGACTGGAGCCGCCACAATCACCTTTTTCACACCACGCTTGAAATAGGGATCGAGCGTTTCCGGGGTGCGAAACTTGCCAGAGCATTCTAGAACAATGTCAACGCCGTAATCTTCCCAGGGCACATCGCCAGGTTTAGCAGATTCGCTGAACGTGACGGGTTTGCCATCGATCAGAATGCGATCGTCTCCAGCTTCCACGTCCGGTGTCCAACGCCCATGTACCGAGTCGAATTTCAGCAGATGAGCTGCCGTTTCTGCACCACCTTTCACTTCATTGATGTGAACAAACTCGAATTCTGACCACCCCCAAGCGGCGCGAAAATCTAGTCGTCCAATCCGCCCGAACCCATTGATTCCAACCCGTATAGTCATGGCTTTATTTTGAGAAATTACAGATTCATATCAAATTAATTTGATATGAATTTCACTATAAATCATTCGATCATGAAGTACAGCAATTTCTTGAAAAAATCACCTAAAAAAATTGATGCGTTTTTGAGAAACTTCACCTATGTTCGATTAATGCAGACTTTAGAACATTGATGTAGATGAACAAAGGGCGAGAGAACGGGCGATACTGTGCTTTTTCAACCGTTTCGCGGGACGGTAAAATTGCCCCTCTACCTTTTCCATCATCTATTGCCAAGGCTCTTAGTTCATTTTGCTTCGCTTCATAGTAGGAAAGCCCAAAGTAGCCGAGTGCATCTGGATCTTTGCTCACACCCGCAACTAACTCGTTGTCATCTTCACCCGCGGTATAGTCTGTTCGGCCGTGATGTCTTTTGCCCAAGTGTTCTGAGAATTAACTGCGATCGTGAGCGCATCAAACGCGATCGGTAGTTCATAAAATCGGACTCCTGCTTTTCCACAAGCCTGCATTTCTGCTTTCAGAATCGGGCGAGAGGCATTATTAATATCGGTTTGACCCGCGCAGAATCTTTTAAAGCCGCCCCCTGTGCCAGAAAACTGAATCTCAATCTGACCTGCTTTGTCACCCTTTGCTTGACGGTACTCTTTCACTATCAATCGGGAGATCGGAAACACGGTACTCGATCCATCAATCTTAATGCCCGGATAGGAAGGAATCGCTGGATTGGTAATATCTTGAGGTGCAGTTGTCGCTTGGAATGGGTTAGAGTTATCGGTTGGATTCGAGGTGCAACCTGAAATCCCAAGGGTCAATACGACGCAAGTGCCTAGCAGGCGTTTAAAGGGAATGGATGTTTGAAGGGTCATAGTGCATCCACCATTGGCTGAATGAGGAATGCACTCATCATTTCAAAAAATCTTGATGGTTTCAAGTATTCTGCAAAACATTCAACATTAAAAAATGTGAAGGAATTGATGGACTATTCCTCATCCCGACATTTCCGCACGGGAAGAATCGGGCTAAAGCGGCGGAATTCCGCGAGATACTGCTCCAGCACGATAAATTGTGTCAGATTCAGGCTGTAGTAAATCCAGCGTCCCTCTTGCCGTGCCTGAACCAGTTGTGCCTCTTTCAGAGTCTTGAGATGAAAGGAGAGTTTCGATTGGCTCACGTCTAACGCCTCGCACAGATCGCAAACACACAGTTCACGATCGCGCAAGAGATCCAACACTTGAACGCGCAAGGGATCAGACAGCGCGTGAAAGCCCGCAACAATAATATTTGATGAAACATCAGCAGTTTTTGGCATCAACTTTTCTTAAAAGGATGAGGTAAGTACCTTCAGTTTAATGTGCCATTTCATCAAACGGGAAGTACCGGAGTGACAATTAAGCGATCGCCTCGTACTAAAATCGACCGGTACTCTAGACACAGCAAGCAGTTGGCTCGCTTGCTGTGTCCTTAAAGGTTGCTGCATCACTTCACACAGAGTATCCAAGCTCAGCTTGGGTGCGACCTTTTCTACTAATCCTGTATGAGTCGTCGATATCGAGCTTCGATTAGAGAGTAAATGCTATAAGCAATCAAACCCAAGGCCACAATTCCTAAAATCCAAGTCCCATAAGGCTGCTGGGCTAGGACGGCTAATGCTTCCCCTAGTCCTCTAATCTCAGTTGCATCAGACTGCCAAGCCGCAATGATCACAAACAGTCCAATCACACAAAAAACTACGCCCCGTGCGGCAGTGCCAAATTGTCCGACTCGCTTTGCCCATTTGCGCTCCGATAACCGCATCTGATCTAGCTTAAAATGACGCTGAAATTTTGCCGTATACGCCTGATAAAAGTGCGATAAGCCGACTCCCACTACGATCGTACCTGCCAAACCAACTAGCCATTGTCCTAAAGGTTGAGCTAGCACAAGTTCTGTCCAGTCTTGGGATGCTTTTCCGTCTGCTCCGCCTGTTCCTAGAATCAGATTAAGAGCAGTCAGCGCCAGCCCTGAATAGGCGATCGCGCTCAATAAATAACCAATCCGGTTGACAATCCGTTTTGCAGAGTTGGGTCTGCCTTCATGCTCTGGATCGAAAATTGCTTGGGCAAACCGCCACAGCACATAACCGACAATGCCGATCGCAACGAGACTTAGAAGCAGCTTGCCAAACGGCTGCACCACGATCTCTTGTAATGCCCCACTCGTGTCGGTGGTTCGTCCTCCCGCGCCAATCGCAGCTTGTGCTGCTAACAATCCCACAACAAAATAAACAATTCCTTTAGCAGTGTAGCCAAGCCGAGCAAGCTTTTCAAATCCAGGATGATGCAGGGTTTGCTGTGCAGATTGCTTCAGTGGAGGAGGAAGATCAGGGCGAGTCATAGAGCGTAAAGTAAGACTGCCCCTACAGTGAGACGCTTGATTAGTCAGTGCATCTATCGGAATAGGTAACTTCGGCGAACGCGAGGCTGCAGCTGGGCACAATTTCTGGGCACAATTTTTTGAGCAATTCTTGTTTCCAAGCAAGGTTGGAAACATCATTGACAGCGTTTCTCTAGTGGCAACCCTCAATCATGCTGAAGTTGCTCGATACGAGGATTAGGCGATCGCGGCTCAAACAAGTGATTCTATAGAGGGTCGTTGGTCACAATTCTCTGAATTACTGTGTGAAAAGTTCAGACATTCTAAAGTTCAGACATTTTAAGGAGGTTCAAATGCAAACTCCCGCCGTTGTTGAAAGCGATTCTTTGTCCCACAAGCTAGAGCAGATTGGCAAGATTCTGCGGAAGGCATCATCGTTTTGATTGGCTTGTTTGTCACATTGCTTGTTTGTCACATTGTCGATCGTCATCCCAACGCTCAAAGCAAGTGATCTCGTTCAACTGTACACACATCCCGTGAGCGTTTGAAACTTATTGATTATGAGTCTCAGTAAATAATGAAATCATTTTATCAAGCTATTGACAGTTAATATCAATAGCTTTAATTAAGAAATGTTACTAATGAAATAGAATAATTCTGTAAAATCCACAAAATATGGGTTTTAGAGTCAAGCTTACGAATGAGCAATGCAACTAATGAAACTTAATAGAAACTATTTCTATAACTACTTCTATTAAGTGTGATACGATTCTTCTTAATCTTATTGACTATAAGTCTCAAAAAGAGAAGATCAAATCGAGAACGATTGTATTGACTGGAGAAACAGTAAGAATGTCCAGAATTGGTTTATTTCGGGGGACTCAGACCGGCAATACTCAAACGATCGCAGAAGCGATTCAGCTTGATGTGTTGTGGCTCAGTTCGAGTCCGAGCTTAAAAATCTTCGATCGTGCTTTGCTGCAAGAGCTATCCCAGCAAGTCCGGATTGGACTCTGGGAATATCAACAAACGCAGGATGAAGCAAGCTGCCTCGATCGAGCAGTTGAGCTTTTACATGAATATTTGCAGACCTTCGATCGTTCGATTCATCTCGCAGGTCATGGAATGGGCGGAGTGATTGGGCTGACTTATGCCCGTCGGCATCCAGAAAAAGTACGATCGTTAACCTTACTAGCAGTCGGAGCACAGCCTGCAACTACTTGGCAAGCTTACTACTACATTCAACGTCGAATGCTGCCTTATAGTCAAACGCAGATCTTAGCTCAATCAGTTCGGAGCCTATTTGGTAATCACCTTCCGTATCCACTGAAACACATGGTGACACTGTTCGCAAGGGACTTAGATGAATCACCTTCAATCCACTCATTGTTTAAACTCTCAACGTTACCAAGAGGAGGAGTATCAGTTCCATTAATGATCTGCGGAAGTAAGACTGATCCGTTAATCTCACTCCCAAATCTGTACGAGTGGATCGATGAGTTTAAACCAGGAGACATGATTTGGACAGCACCGATCGGATCGCACTTCTTTCATCACTGTCAAGCCCAAGCAACGAGTCAAGAAATTCAGAAATTTTGGCGGTGTGTTGGAGCGAGATTGCAAGCAATGGAACGGAAAGTCGCTGTGCGATCGACATAAATTGAGATACCGCAATCCAGTAGCAGTAATGTCCTATTCTCACGATCCTTGACGTTTGCGAATCAAAAGGTAGAGAAAGAAAGGAGCACCGATCGCAGCCGTCACGACTCCACAAGGAAGCTCAATCGGAGCAAACGCAGCTCTACCGACAAAATCAGCCAAAACAACAATCACGCCCCCTATTAAGGCAGAAACCGGCAGTAGCCCTTCATGCCGATTCCCAACAATCTGTCGTCCTAAATGAGGAGCAATTAGCCCAACAAATCCGATCGATCCTGCTGTCGCCACTGCTGCTCCCGCCAAAGCAACCGCAACAATCACCAGTAATCCTCGATGCCATTCCACCCGGCTCCCTAGCCCTTTCGCAATGTCTTCTCCTAAGTTCAATACATTCAGATGTCTTGCCAAGCCAAACGCGATCGGGACAAAGATAATGAGCCACGGAAGTAGCGCGATCGCTTGTTCCCAGGTACGACCGTAAACGCTCCCTGCTAACCAGACTAAAGCTTGACTCACATCATGGATTGAGCCAAAAGTAATCAGTAAACTCGTGAATGCGCTTGCGATCGCAGATAGTCCAATTCCCATCAGAATCAGTAAAATTGGAGAACTTCCTCGATTCCAGGCTAATCCGTAGATTAATGCTGCCATCAGTGCTGCACCCGTAAATGCAGAAAACGGCAGGGCATAGACTGGCGCACTTGGAAACAAAACAATTACAGAGACAGCAGCTAAACTTGCTCCAGTATTGATGCCAATAATGCTTGGGTCAGCCAGTGGATTGCGCGTTAGCCCTTGAAAGATTGCACCGGAGATAGCAAGAGCAACCCCAACCATGAAAGCAACTAATGTTCGGGGCAATCGTAGGGTGTGAATCACAAATGCATGATCTGGATTGCCTGTATTGATGCCAAACAAGGTTTTGACAATATCTAGAACTGAGATCGGGTATTCCCCTCGTCCCACATTAAGAACAATCGCCGCCAAGCCAAATGCTAAGAGCAGAGCTGCAATCGCGGGCACTCGTTGATCGAGGCGAAACGATAGCACCGGAGAACGCCAATCGCTCATTTTTTCACCTTCACTTTTGCAAGATAGACAAAGAACGGTGCACCCACGATTGCAGTCATCACACCCACTGGTAGTTCTTGGGGTTTCAACACAACTCGCGCTGCAGTGTCTGAGAGTAACAATAAAATTGCACCTGCGATCGCGGAATACGGCAAGATCCAACGATAGTCTGTTTTGATGAAGAAGCGCACCATATGAGGAACCACTAAGCCGACAAAGCCGATGGGGCCTGCGATCGCAACTGAACTTCCTGCCAAGAGAACCACACTCGTCGCCGCTAATAGCTTCACCCAAATGGTTTGCTGACCTAAGCTCGTCGCAACGTCTTCCCCTAAGCTAATCGTCGTAATCTGTCTACCTAATAGGAATGCTAAAACTAATCCTGTGCCTAGGAACGGAAGCACTTGCAGAAATAGTTCAAAATCCCGTCCTGCTAGTGATCCCGCTAACCAGAAGCGAATCTCTTCAAGCGTCCGTTGACTCACAATCAGAACCGCAGTCGTGATCGAAGAAATCAATGCGGTCATTGCTGCACCCGCAACAGTAAGATTCAAGGGAGTTGCACCACCGCGTCCGAGAGCACCGAGCAAATAGACAAGTACGGCAGCGATCGCGGCTCCCAAAAATGCCACCCCTGCGTAAATCGTCAGCGACGAACTCCCAAAAATAAACAATGTGATCACAACTGCTAGAGCGCCGCCAGCTTCAATTCCTAAGATTCCAGTTTCTGCTAGTGGATTGCGGGTTAAGCCCTGCATTAATGCACCAGAAACAGCAAGAGCCGCACCCACTGACATTGCGATGAGCGATCGCGGCAATCTGATCGTCTGAATCACTAGATGATCAAACGAGTAATCGAAAGTCGTGAAGGATTCCAGAATCGTTCGTAGTGGAATATCTCTCGCGCCAAGTGTGACACTGTAAATTAGAACAATTAGCAGGACGATCGCACCCAAACCAAGTCCTAATAAAGATAGTAACGGTTGTTTGAAGGCTTTAGATGAGGCAGAAGTCATTGCAAGAGGGACTCTTAATGCAAATAAGTCCTAATTGTACTGGGTTACGTGTAAAAGACAACGGCTGATCAAAAGTATCATTCGAGCTAAGTGAGATCGTGGACTGGGTTGTAAAGCGCGATCGCATTTAGAGAGGGCTATACTCTATGGACGATCAAGAATAGTTCTACTTCCGTTCATTTTTGGACGCGATGTTTTGTATAGTTAAAGCTGGCGTGTCGATAGAAGCTCGTTTGTTAGTTCTTCAAAATTTAGGGCGACAAGTTGAAGAGAAGTGGATTTGGAAGCATCTTAATTTCGAGTTGCATCCAGGAGAAAGGTGCGCGATCGCGGGTGCTGCCGGAACCGGAAAGACATTGTTACTAAGAGCGATCGCAGCCCTTGATCCAATTCAAGCCGGAAGTATTTTATTTCAAGGTAAGAACTTGTCCGATTGGTTTATTCCTCGCTATCGCACTCAAGTTCTTTACCTACATCAACGCCCCGCACTACTAGAAGGAACAGTCGAACAGAACTTACAAGCAATCTATAAAATGTCAGTGCACCAATCACTGAAACCCTATCCTCTTGAGCGCGATCGCATCCTGAAGTATCTATCGAGCTTAGGACGATCCGCAGATTTTCTCAACCGCCCCATTCATGCCCTTTCAGGTGGAGAATCTCAGATTGCAGCTTTTCTGCGTGCTTTACTGTGTTCTCCGACTGTGTTGTTATTTGATGAACCGACCGCTTCCCTCGATGCACAGACTGAGCAACAATTCGAGCAGCTTGTACAATTTTGGCAACAGGAAGACCCAATGCGATCGTATTTCTGGACAAGCCATGATCCAGAGCAACTAAGCCGAATGACCGATCGCAGATTGAGGCTCGATCGTTTGTAGCAGGGGGATATTTACAGTACACTTGACCTTATTGTTTTTCGCACAATTTAATGCGACGCGATCCGCTGTTTTACAAGCTCTTTCAACGTTCTCCCGACTTGCTCTTTGATCTGATTGGGAATAAGCCCAACAATGCGGCTGATTATCGATTTGAATCAGTCGCCGTTAAGGAGCCAAAGTTTGAGATTGACGGTGTGTTTTTGCCGCCTGAAACCGGAGGGCCTGGAACCGTCTATTTCTGTGAGGTGCAAATGCAGAAAGACGATGAACTGTACGAACGGTTGTTTAGCGAATCGGCATTGTACTTCTACAGGAATAGCGCTCAGTTCTCAGATTGGCAAGCAGTGATTATCTATCCGACTCGCGCAACAGAGCAAAGTAAGCTGTATCCGCATCGTTCTCTGTTAAACGGGGATCAGGTGTATCGAGTGTTTTTTGGATGAATTGGGCGATGTGAGATCCTTACCTGTGACTGTGAGCGCACTCGTATTAACAATCTTGAAGGAAGATGAAGCGCCAGAAGTAGCGAGAGGTCTGATTGCACGGGCAGAGATGGAGGACTTCACGGCAACAGAAAGACGAGACATAATAGATATTGTGACCTCAATTCTAGTGTATAAATTTACGAACTTAAGTTGATCGGAGATTAGAGCTATGTTGGGATTAGATTTAACCAAAGAGCCAAGAGCAATTCGGGAAGCTAAGGAAGAAGGACGGGAAGAAGGACGGGAAGAGGTGCGCGGGCAAGAGGCGATCGCCCTGATTACTCGACAGCTAACTCGGCGGTTTGGGCAGGACTTTTCTGAAGAACTACGATCGCAGATTGCAGCCTTATCGTTGCCGTTGCTTGAAGACCTCAGTGAAGCTTTACTTGACTTCTCATCCGTGGCTGACTTAGAAGCTTGGTTAAGAGAACTTCAAGCATAAGCCTAACTGCAACGAGAACTGCTTACCTGAACTGCTAATGACGACTTCTTATGTTCCGATTAATAATGGACAGCTCGCGATCGCAGCCTTACTCATTGTGATTAATGTTGTTTTGTCAATCGCGCTACAACTGCGACTAGAGAAGCAGTTGTGGATTGGGGCAGTTCGGATGACGGTTCAACTTTTGCTGATTGGCTACGTTCTCAAGTGGATTTTTACTCTACAGTCGCCCTGGCTCGTATTAGCTGTAACTTTAATGATGACGATTCTGGCGGGACAATCTGCGATCGCAAGAACTAAACGTCGCTATCGGGGAATCTTTTGGAATTGCTTCATCTCAATCTTTGCCTCCTCAGCCTTGATGATCGGCGTGATTGTAGTTGGGATCATTAGAGTTGAGCCTTGGTATAACCCACAGTATGTGATCCCAATATTAGGTATGATTCTGGGCAATGCACTAACCGGGGCATCCCTTGCACTCGATCGCTTCACTGAAGATTTGATTATTCGACGAGATCAAATTGAAGCTTTGTTAGCGTTAGGTGCGACTCGATGGGAGGCTGCACAGCAAACAATTCAAGAAGCATTAAGAACCGGGATGATTCCTACAATCAATCAAATGATGGTGATGGGAACCGTGAGCTTACCCGGAATGATGACCGGGCAGATTATTGCAGGCGCAAATCCAACTGATGCAGTACGCTATCAGATTGTGTTGATTTTTGCGATCGCAGCCGGAACTGGACTCGCGACGATTGGAATTGTCTTACTTGGATTCCGAACGCTCTTTAACGTACAACATCAACTAAGACTTGATCGATTGCATCTCAGAGAAAAAGCCTAACTACGATCGCGCCTTTGCTTTCTGACTGATAGGAATGCACAGTGGCGTTCCTGAAATTGGATCTGCGAAAATCCGACACTCTAGATTGAACACAGCTTGAGCGAGTTCCTCGGTCATCACAGTCTTAGGATCGCCTGCTGCAAAGATTCTCCCTTCTTTGACTGCAACTAGATAATCTGCATACCGACAAGCTTGATTCAGATCATGCAGCACCATGACGATCGTTCTTCCTTGCTGCTGATTCAGGTTGTATAGCAAATCTAACACTTCAATTTGATGAGCAAGATCCAGAAAGGTAGTAGGTTCATCCAGTAATAAAATATCCGTATCTTGCGCGAGTGCCATCGCAATCCATGCGCGTTGTCGCTGCCCACCCGAAAGTGTATCTAGAGCGCGATCGCTAAACCCCACGAGATCTGTTGTTTCTAGTGCCTGTTGCACAATCTTTTCGTCCTGAATAGACCATTGTTGCAGCCAGTTTTGGTAAGGATAGCGTCCCTGAGCCACCAAATCTTTAACCGTCAGTCCTTCAGGTGCGATCGGATTTTGAGGTAACAGTCCTAATTGTTGAGCAACTTCTTTGGTCGATCGCCCGAAGATCGATTTGCTATCTAAATAAACTGCTCCATTCACAGGCTTTAATAGTCTTGCTAGCCCTCGTAGAAGCGTAGATTTCCCGCATCCGTTTGCACCCACCAAGGCGGTAATTTTGCCTGTGGGAATTTCTAGAGTCAGATCCTTAACAATAACTGTTCCATCGTAAGCAAGGGTGAGATTTCGAGTTGCGAGCGTTGCGGGTAAAGACATAAAAGATTGATTCAAAATTGCGGTGAATTTTTCTATTTCTTCTTCGTAGCGATTGCCATCTTGACTCCTTCAATCTTGCGAATTTCATCCATCACCGAAACAATCTGACCATGTTCTACCTTCTCGTCGGCATTGATTACAACAACTGCTTGCTGATTGGCTTGCATGAGTGTTCTAACCCCTGTTTGCAGTTCAGACAACTGAACCGATCGCTTGTTCAGTGCTAGTTCCCCGCTAGGCTTAACGCTCACCGCAATTCTCATCTGCTGCTGACTTTTAGAAGTTGCTGCACGAGGTAAGTTTACAGGCAAACCTTCAGAACGAGTCAGAAACAATGTAGAAATAATGAAAAATGTTAGTAACGCAAACACAACATCAATCATTGGAACAATGTTAATCTGTGCTGGAACGTCGTTATCTTCAGAAAACAGCATAGTGATTTGAGCGCAAATAATTAGTAATGTTGTGAAATCCGACCGTCTTCGTAACGACGGCTATAGATTAGCTCGAAACGATTTGCATATTCTTGAATCAAAGCGGTTTGGCGAGTGAAAAAACCTCGAAAGATACCGACTGCAAAAAAGTTAAAAATTGCAACGACTAATCCTGAAGCAGTCGAAACAAGCGCTTCACTGATCCCGCCTGTAACACCAGCAGTTTGACTGCCTCCGACATTTCCAAGATTCAAAGACGCAAACGATACGATCAATCCAGTCACCGTTCCCAACAATCCAAACAAAGGCGACAATCCAACAATCATGTCGAACAGATTCGTAAATCGTTTCATACCTGGAGTTTCAGCCTGTGCCTCCGCCTGCATTGCCAATCGAAACTGTTCAGGCGTAGGACGATCGAGCGACAAAGCAGATAGCAAAATGCGACCCGCAGGGAGATCAATGTTTTTCTTCAGAGTATCGATCGCGCCTGCCACATCGTTTTCCTGATACAACATCAATGTGCGCTGCATCATCTTGGGCTGACGTTTGATGATGCGACCCCAGTAGCGCGATCGCTCAATGATCAACCCGATCGCGGTGACAGAAAATAGCAGCAGTGGAATCATCACCACTCCACCTGCTATCAAAAAGTTAATCACATCACTCATCACTGCAACTCCAACCCAAGTTCACGAGAATTTTTAAAGTCAAACGGTTGTGGCTTCCAACTGAAGAAACAGAAACCCAAACCTATGTCAGCGTAAAACTGATGAAAATAATTGTCAAGTATTTTCATCAACTGAACCCAAGGACAGACACTAAAAGGCACTAAAGCATCAGGCTTATAGTCGCATCTTCAGAGTCGAATTTCTTCTAAAATCATGGATAATTAGTATCTAAAGCCATGGAGAACTGGTAATTGACAGATGCAAAATCGAGTATTAGTCTGAGTGAATGGAATCCCCTGATGCTAATAACTGTCAGTAAACTATGAATTTTGCCCCAGAAGTTGCGGAACAACGTCAGAAAGAAGCGACACAGCTGAGACGGTTTTTGCCCCTCAGCTTTACTGGCGCAATCATCGCGCATCTTCTTTTGATCCCCTTGCTTGCATTGGTTTGGAAGCAAGGGGCAGAGGTTGCGATCGCAGAGGACGAAATTGAAATTGTTGCCGAAGATCAAGCACAGGAAGAACCCGCCAATACTGAGTCTACAGTTCAAGATGCAGGAGGAAGCGGTGGTGGCTCTGAGCAGTTTGCACTGCTCAATCCAGAACCAAGCGCTCCTCCCCCCAACTCTGTAGAGGTTGCCCAGGCGATTCCTGAGCCTGTCCCCGAACCGATCGTTGAGCCAACTCCGGTTGAAGAACCCGAAGTCGTTGAAAACGATCGTCCCTTTCCAACTCCTAGCCCAACCCCTTCTCCTAGCCCAACCCCCTCTCCCAGCCCTGATCCCAGCCCAACCCCTTCTCCCAACCCTGATCCCAGCCCAACCCCTTCTCCCAGTCCTAGTGCTTCTCCTAGTCCTAGCGCTTCTCCAACATCCTCTCCTAACCCAACGGCTTCTCCCAGTCCATTGGCGCAATCTGGCACAAAACCAGAGGGTCAAAACGCTACGGCTCAATCAAACGCAAATCAAACAAACAGTAGTTCGACAAGCGGAACCAGCACTGGAACTGGAAACGGAACTGGAAATGGAGCGGGAAATGGAACTGGGAATGGCATCGGCAATCAAGGCAGTGGAAATGGAATTGGTAACGGCAACGGCAATGGAACTGGAAATGGAGCCGGAGCCGGACAGCAAGGTAAACCACAATCCAACCCATCACCGCAACCTGTTGCAATTCGACAAGCACCTCCCAGAGAAGAGGGCGATCGACCTGCTCAAAGTCGGAGAAAGCGACCTCGATGTAAAGAGAACTGTAATCTTGATGAATACTTGGGGGCAGAAGGGACGGCTCGCTTTGAGTATGATGTAGACAAAGATGGCAATGTGACAAATCTTCGATTGCGGAGATCGAGCGGCAACCCGGAGATCGATCGCAAAGCTGAAGAAGCCCTGAGACGGCGACGATTTGAAGCGTCTGAATCAGGTTTCCAAGGACAACGTATTCGCGTGACTTCTGAACAAGAGGGATCAAGCTTTCAGCGTCAGAATGACGAGCGTCGTCGGCAAGAAGCTGCCCAACGTGCGGAACGAGAAGCCCAGATTGCGGAACAAGAACGTTTGGAGCGGGAGCGGATACAGCGTCAAGCCGAGCAAGAGCGTCCGCCTGCATCCGCTACGGAACCTATTCAACCCAGTCCAACAACGGCTCCTGCACCCGAAACCCCTGCGGCATCTCCATCGGCTGCACCTACACCTGTGGAGCCTGCACCTGCTCCTGTTGAACCTCCACCAGAGCCTGCACCCGCGCCGGTCGAACCTGCTCCTGTTGAACCCCCAGCAGAACCTACCCCTGTTGAACCTTCACCGGAGCCTGCACCCGCGCCGGTCGAGCCTGCACCCGCTCCTGTTGAACCTTCACCAGAGCCTACACCCGCAGACGCTGCTCCTTCTAATCCGTAAAAGCATGAACTTGCCCTCCTTAACCCTTCCTCACGGGGAGAAGAAACTAAGGTTCTTGTTCCCTCTCCTCGTGGGAGAGGGCTAGGGTGAGGGCTGCAACCGCCTAAATCATTCTTCTACTCAGCAACGCCGAAAGTAGCACTGCTAGTGCATTCTCAACTGTTGCAGCAAGTCATCTAGAATTTGTGCTTCAGCTAGTGAACCTCGTAGCATGGTCATGTGTGCATCCATAAAA